>WLKU01000136.1 GCA_009701105.1 Actinomycetota bacterium
AAAGTCATGCTTTTAGTGCCCGGGATCGGACTCGAACCGATACAGCACTTTCGTGCCAGGGGGGTTTAAGCCCCCCGCGTCTACCATTCCGCCACCTGGGCTAGCCGTTTTAGGCTACGCGCGTTTGGGTCTGATCCGACCGCATGCTGGCACTGGCATCTGTTGTGAAATCGGTAGAAATAAAACCGCGTATTGAAAGAATGGCCCAGAGAGCAGTGCGTACTTGGTCGGCAACTGGAGCGACAAGGCGATTGACCACGATGACACCTTCGATCATGTCTCCCAACACCGCAACAAACGGACGGTCGCGAAGTGCCACTGCCACCACCCCGCCATGTTCTCGGCGTCGCACTGTGCGATCAACACCAACCACTCGTGGCGGGCTGCGAAAGCTAGGCGCGTCAAGTCCAAAGCGCTGAGATTCGGCATTCAATAAACGCGCTACTGCAGCAAATTGCATGGTCAAAGACCCCGATTGCATGGTCAATGAACCCGAGCCATTTGTTGTCTTTTCGTTGGTCGCTGCGTTCACAGGGGCATCGTGACACACCCCTGTGACACAGTGATCCGACATGCAAAGTACATCTACACATTCAGTTATGACGCTTCCGCAGCCGCTTCGCCGCTCCCTCAACCCAATGCAACAACATGTCTTGGATTCACTCGCGAAGCAGCCAGAGTGGACACCTATTTCTCGCGAAGTGGTCGAGGGCATTCGCACTCAATTACATAACGGGCTCGCCGACATCGCAGACAAACTCGATCCTCAACGCGCGCTTTGGGTCAGCAAGCACAAACTCACCACCGTGCATGGTTGCGAAGCGCACCATATGGCCGGTCTTACCGACTTTGCATGGTCTGTCAACAATGTCAAGGGCACAGTGCTGCACAAAGCCGTCGAGTTGGGTCTCAATTGGCAAGGTGCTGTAGTTCCCGCAGATATTGTCGACATCGCACTCAATCAACTAGCCGACGATGACATGGCAAGTGCAGGGCCATTCATTGAGCAATTGTCTCCGAGTGAACGCGCGCAACTGCGTAGTTCAGCAATTGATTTGTACACAAAGTTTGACGAGAGTTTTCCACCGCTCAAAGCATCATGGCGACCAGTGCTCGAGAGCAGCGCACGATACGAGATGTTTGGTCAACGCATCAACCTTTCAACTCGTGCCGACCTCACACTTGGTGCACCTGGCTCAAAAGTGATTGTCGATCTCAAGTCTGGTCGCATACAAGCAAGCCACCGCGAAGAGCTCCGCTTTTATGCTCTCGTCGAAGCAATGCGCACCGGCCAGGCACCACGTCGACTTGCCACGTACTCTCTTGTTACAGCACGCGCCGAAGTCGAAGATGTCACGGAAGGCGTGCTGCAAGCAGCAGTACGCAAAACCATCGATGGCATTCACCTCTTGTTCGAGTTGCAACGCGATCGTCGCGAACCAACCACACGTCCCGGCACATCATGTTTGTGGTGTCCCCTAGCAACATCCTGCGCTACTGGCATTAAATATTTGGCCCAGCGCGACGATCCAGATGCAGCGCTCGACTACTAAAACTCATTCAAACGTCAGTTTGTGTCTTGCCCCATCAGCGCAACTGGTACACCAAGCCCCACCGAGCTTCTAAACGTTGCAATCAACTTCCCGGCCTGCACTGCAGGTTTTGGAATGCTCAGCACGTCCGGGCCAACATGGTTTGCAACGGCGTAAATATCTTTAACATTCAATACAAAACCCCAAAGAGATGCAACACCTTGTGGCATCGTCGGTGATGTAACAATCTCGACAACAACACTTCCCAATCGATGAAAACCTTGCTGCACATTGTTGCCCGCATCTCGCACCCGCTTGAGAGGCGCACCCGTAGCCGCAGTTAATGCATCTGATGTGCGCATCAAGTCAGGGGTGTTTATCACTACGTGATCCACCCCAGTCACGCCCAAATCAAAATCCGGCTGGACACTCGCAACAATTTGAGAAACGCCAATCGCGTGACTGGTTGCAACGCCATCGATATTCGATGCCGAGACGTCTGCTCCATGCAAAACCCATGAATGCAATCCGGGCTCAAGCGAAGTATCCAAGCGCAACGCAACGTCACCGAGGGCAGCACAATTGCTTTCGTCAAACGAGATTCCGATGAGGGCCCAATTTTGAGCCCCTCCACCAACAACTAGTTCACTAATTCGTGCCTGATCAGAAAGAGGCACAACAGAAACTTTTGTTTAGCCGCGACCCATGTTTGGACGCTTGCCGTGGTTGGCCTTTGACCGGCGCATACGCGCTTTTTTCTTCTTTGTTTTCTTCGACATAGTCCCGACACGCTATCGGCAGACTCGGCTAATCACGCCTTAGCCCTGCCGCCACCTTGCTCGACCATCAGAATATGCAACCCCACTCGCATTGGTTTTAGCGCACACATACGACTTTCCATTGGTGTACATGCCCTTTGCACCCTCTGGCTTACACCAAGCGCCTGGGTACACAGAAACACCCACCGAAGCCGGCGCTGTTGCAGTAGGCGAAGTCGCAGTAGGCGAAGTCGCAGTAGGCGAAGTCGCAGTTGTCCTTGGAACCGTTGTCGCTGGCGAAGTTGCACTTGGCGATGTGAGCATCGTTCCCATCAGTGGTGCTTCAGACCACGGCGCAATCACTAATCCTGCGCACGACGAGTTGAGCAGGTTCTTGATTCGTCCCCACTCACTTTGATCCATCGACAAATTCCATCGTGCTTTTACCGAGATCCAATTTCCGAGATACGTGCACACATACGACTTCAGTGGCGGCACCCAATTGGACGGATCCTTGTCCCTCTTTTGTTGGTTCACATTGTCGGTCACAGCAAGCAGAGTTCGTTTATCGCTTGTGTCGTTGGCATACGCCTTTCGCGTGGCGGCCGACCATGCCCAAGCTCCAGAGTCCCACGCTTCTTTGAGAGCAACAACATGATCAATATCAATGTCGGTTGGGTCAGACCATCGCGCACCGTCATATGGCGATACCCAGTCGCCAGCAATTACTTTGCACTTATATGGGTCCACTTGGGGCAACGTCACACTGTCTCGTTTGAGTACCTGTTCACGTGCATCACATCCATCGCCATCAATGTCTCGCCAGTGTTCAAACAATGCGCGCACGTATCCAGCGCCACGCTCGTTCTCAACTCGAATGTTTTGTAGTAGCCCAATTGCGGTCCCACCGCCCACTCGCAACATGCCCGACGCATTTGTGCGTGTAGATGAGCCCCCAACGATTGTTGCGCCAATTGAAATTGTCACCACAAGTGCCGCACCGTTCGCGACAATGCGCCATTTCATGAATTCATTGTACCGAGATTGGGTCTTTGGTTTTGCCGACGGAAAATCCGCCCACCAACTCTTCGTCATCAATCTCGATAAAGATGCACTCGCCCGGACACACTTCGGCGGCTTGCACTACAGCAAGGTGATTACGTTGCTCCACGATTGCGAGGCTGCCCGAACTACCTGGATCATTGAGCGCAATTCCGCGCTCGGCTACGTAGGCAATGCCGTCTTCAAGTTGCACAAAGGCATCTGGACAGTGGTCGACACACAGTCCGTCACCTGTACAAAGGTCTTGATCAATCCAAACTCGCACGACTTAAACGATAGAGGCAACGAGCAGTGCGAGAAGCCCCGCGTTTCGGGTGACATTCGACCAACCGATTGGGCGAGTTGACCGAAAACTGAAACACGCGCACGGTGGGCGCTCACCTGCTGCAAGCCGAGCAACAAGCAACACCGTAAATGAACTCAACAGAATGATCGCCGCAATTCGTACGGGCGTTTCTTGCAGACCTGCAATCAATAATCCACCCACGAACAATTCGATATAGGGCACCATCGGCACGAAGGGTTGAGCAATTCTTGGTGGTCGAAGTTGTTTCGCCTGCACAAGCCATTCAACGCCGGCAAGTAATTTTTGAATCCCTGCAAAAATGAAAACTACGCCAACAACCGA
>WLKU01000137.1 GCA_009701105.1 Actinomycetota bacterium
AACCACATCCCGCGCATTTACCGTAGGCAAGATCAACGACGCATGGACACAACAGATCACTGACGTGTCAGTGGACGATCTGGGAGAAGGTGACGTGTTGATTGCCGTGGAGTACTCGTGCATTAATTACAAAGACGGTCTAGCGACTAGTGAAAAGGGTCGCGTTGCACGGATTGATCCATTGATTGCCGGAGTGGATCTTGCAGGCACTGTTGTTGAGTCGACAAGCCCCGATTTTGCAGTTGGCACTCAAGTCATCGCTCATGGTTACGACATTGGTGTCGCACATAATGGCGGATACAGCGCGCTTGCTCGCATACCGGCGCAATGGTTGGTTGCTTTGCCAGCCGGCATGACCGCTCGCACTGCAATGATGATCGGAACCGCTGGCTTCACTGCAGCACTTTCTGTTGATGCACTCGAGCGCGCCGGTCTCATCGTTGGCTCTGGACCAGTTTTGGTTACTGGTGCTACCGGCGGCGTCGGTTCAGTTGCGGTTGGCATGTTGGCAGCGCGTGGCTACGAAGTTGTCGCATCCACAGGCAAAGCAGCATCGAGCGATTGGCTGAAGTCGATTGGCGCAAGTGACATTATTTTGCGCGAAGAAACAAGCGCCGAGTCGCCAAAACCACTCGAACGCGAGCGATGGGCCGGTTCGGTCGACTGCGTTGGTGGATCAACACTCGCCTACGTGTTGCGCACCCTCAATTACGGAGCATCGGTTGCGGCAAGTGGCCTTACTGGTGGCAATGGATTAGCAACGACAGTGCTGCCGTTTATCCTGCGCGGTGTCAATCTGCTCGGTATCGACAGTGTGCAAACACCCATCGCCATCCGCCGCGCCATGTGGACACGCATTGCTACTGATTTACGTCCATCGTGGCTCGACACCGAGCAAGCGCAAGTTATTGGTCTTGCAGAACTCCCTGCGCAACTTGACAATATTCTCGCCGGCAAGATGCAAGGGCGAGTACTCGTCGATCCAAATCTCTAGATAATCACTGCGCCGTGTTGATCGATCGTCAACTCGAGCACATCACCAGACTGAGGTAATTGGGAAGTGATCTGCTGAGCATCAGATTTGGCGCACATCACCGCAACTGTTGGTCCCGAGCCAGATAACCACGCACACCATGCATTACTGCTTAAGGCTGCATCAAGTGCAGCCTTGGATCCTGGTGCGTTTGCCAAACGAATGTCTTGATGAATGCGATCTTGTGTTGCGATGCGCAACAACGCAACATCACCAGTAGCGAGCGCACCCATCAGTAATGCCGTATGACCGATGTTGACCACTGCATCGCTCAGTGACAGTGTGGCGGACAAAGCAGTGCGAGATTTTTCCGTGCTGGTCTGTGTGTCGGGCACCCACGCGAGAATCACTGGATCAAGAGCAAGAGGTACACGCACTACTTCACCAGATGCACTTGCAGTGACACCACCAACTAGCGAGGCAGCAACGTTGTCTGGATGACCTTCAAGTTGCGTGCTTGCATGAAGCAAATCTTTGCGCGCGGCTTTGAGGGCATCGTTGCTTACCCCGTGCTTCTGAGCATGAGCCGCAACAACGCCGGCCACCCGAGCGGCACCACTAAAGCCAAGTCCGCGACCCATCGGGATTTTTGAACGAACCCATATGTCGCCTACTCCGCCATAACTACGAAAAGCAATATGACCAGGGTGATACTCGTCAATCATTTTTGCACCAGTCGGAATCACTCCGTTGATTACAGGACCCATTTCGAGATGCACCGAGAGCGCCATACCGAGCACGTCAAAGCCAGGACCAAGATTGGCCGAACTCGCAGGCACTCGAACAAAAAATGATGCTTGACTCATGGCGGACTATTTTGCCACAGAGTTACTGAATTTGATGAGTGCGTCGACAATATTATTTGCCGCACCCGAATCGATGCTTGCTTGTGCGCGCTCAATTCCGTCTGCCATGTGCGAAGCAACACCAGCAACCACCAAACCTGCTGCTGCATTAAATACAACAATGTCGCGAACTGCTCCGCGTGTGCCACTAAATGTGTCTCGAATCACTTTCGCGTTGTGTGCTGGATCTCCACCACGCACCGCCGTGACGTCGGCAGGCTGTAGACCAAAATCTTTTGCATTGAGCACAAACTCTGACAGGTTGCCTTGACTCATCTCAACGACTGCGCATTCTCCGCTCAGAGAGAGCTCATCAAGTCCTCCATGACCATGCACAACCCATGCTCGCCGAACGCCGCGTCCAGCAATTGCATGCGCCATCTTGTGCGCCATGCTTGGATCGCCCACCCCAACAACCATGTAGCCAACTTGCGCAGGGTTAGCCATAGGTCCGAGCAAGTTGAACGCGGTTGGAACTCCTAACTCTTTTCGCGTAGTTCCTGCATGTCGGAATGCTGGATGAAATTTTGGCGCGAAGCAAAAACCCATACCTGCCTGTTCTACGCACTGCGCAACTCCCTCTCCATCCAGATCGATCTTGACGCCTAGAGCCTCGAGCACATCTGCAGTTCCACACTGCGAAGATGCTGCACGGTTGCCGTGTTTGCAAACAGGGACACCGGCACCTGCAACAACGAAGGCGGCCATAGTTGAAATGTTGACCGAGTGCGATTTGTCGCCACCAGTGCCAACAATGTCAATTGCAAGCGATGACAACTTTGCGCTCAATGGCACAGACTCAGATGCGTCGAGCACCGCTGCCAACATGCCTTGCAGTTCGTCGGCTGTCTCTCCTTTTGAACGAAGCGCCATCACAAATGCAGCGATTTGCGCAGAGGATGCCTCACCCAGCAATACCGCATTCATTGCAACTTGCGCATCGTTGGCTGGCAAGTCTTCGCCACGCAACAACGTTGCAAGCAGTTGCGACCATCCGCCAATGCGATCGATCGCGCTCATCGCGCTTCCTCGTTATGCGGTTTGTTTACGTTGGCGCAACATCCGCCGTCTGTCGCGGGCTGTGGTTGCACCCCAGATTCCCTGTTGTTCACGATTATCAAGCGCATAATCCAAACACGCTATGCGAACCTCGCACTCAGAACACACCGAAATAGCAAAGTCAGCATGATCTTCATTGTCTGGATAGAAAATTTCGGCGTCCAGCCCTTGGCAAGCGCCCTTTGATCTCCAAACCACATCTGCTAACGACATTCAGGCCCCCCTCGTGCTCAGCACTGAGCACAATTTTCCTAGGCATGACTGTAGAACGGAAGGACGCGATCATGCCAATCCAAATTGGCTACATAAACCTGAAATACCTTTAGAAAATAAGGGTCAGAGGTGTCCCTACAAATTAATCGCGAAGATCGGTGAGCAATTCGTCAGACACAAACTTGGGCAAGATGGCAACCTCTACATAAGCAGGATGCACGCAAAGAATCTCTACCTCGCCAGAAGCAAATGCTTCAACTTGTTGTGGCGTAAATTCGAAACGGATGTAGTGAACGGCGGCAGTCACGTTGTCGCGCGTCAGCGTTTCGGCATGACCTTCTTCTGTGATCGACATGACTGTCGAACCGTCACTCAATCGAATGCCGATTGAACTCTCAATATTGACGAGCTTTGGAAGCCACTCAAGCATTTGCTCTGGTGTCGTGAGTTCAATAAACAAGGTGGCCGAAAGTTGTCCTGCTTCGGGGATCAACGGGTTGTATGCGTGCAACTCCTCAAGGATCTGTTCGTCGCGAACAACTTTTTCGGCGCGCATCATTTCATGAATCTGAGACTGCATTGTTGCTCTGTTTTCAAACATCAGTGTCACCACAGTGCCAAGTTGTACTCGGCGCCGGCGCTTGATTTCGATGATCTCTTCTCGACGCTCGTCGCGAATGCGCTCGTACGCACGGAGGTCCAATATGTCGGTGAGTTGCAACTTGCGGGATGTAGCCATCATTACTTCTTCTCCTCTGGTTGTATGCCGTAAGCACGCGCCACAACTTGCAGCGGGTGCACTGCTTGCTTGCCTGTTTGT
>WLKU01000138.1 GCA_009701105.1 Actinomycetota bacterium
AGCGAAGGCATTGGCATTCGAGTAATCAAAGATGGTCGCACGGGCTTTGCCTATGCAGGCACGCTCGATGCTGATGCGATTGCCGAAGTTCTTGCCGATGCACGTGACAACGTGGCGTTTGGTACGCCCGATGAATACGCAGGGCTCGCAGAACCAGACGGTGTTGCACAAATTCCACAAAAGTTTTGGGACGACGAATTGGCTGGTTATGCAACTGCCGACAAGATCTCACTCACGAAAGAACTCGAAAAACTGACGCTGGGCATGGACTCACGTGTGCGCGTTGAAGAATCCAATTACGACGATGGTTGGGGTGAAGTTGCTGTTGCAACCACCACCGGCATTCGTGAAAGTGGGCGAGGCAACTCGTGTTACGTATCAGTGAGCACGCTTGCTGATGACGGCGATGAAACCCAGACCGGTTTTAGTTTTTCGGTTGGCGACTCGCCAAAAGAATTTAACTTGCCAAAAGCTGCGCGTGAAGCCGCCGATCGTGCAACACGTTTGTTGGGTGCAGTAAAGCCACCAAGCAAGCGCACCACAGTGGTTCTTGATCCGTATGTGACGTCGCAATTTTTGGGAGTGCTGTCAAGCACGCTCAATGGCGAAAACGTTTCGAAGGGCCGCAGTTTTTTTGCTGACAAAATTGGCGAAACAGTTGCAGACCCGCGCATCACGCTGGTTGACGACCCAACAAACCCACTTGCATACACCGCAACCGACATAGACGGCGAAGGTTTGGCTGCGCGTCGCAATGTGTTGATTGAAAATGGTGTACTCAAGATGTTTGTGCAGTCGAGTTACAGCGCGCGCCGCACGGGCACAAAGAGCACAGGAAACGCAACACGTGGTGGCTTTGGTGGCACACCTGGCGTTGGTTGTTTAGCGATGCAATTGCAACCGGGCACGCAGAGTCAAGAAGAGTTGATCAAGGGCGTTGATGACGGCGTATGGATTCAGATGGTGCAAGGTTTGCACAGCGGTGTCAACCCAATCTCGGGCGACTTCTCCACTGGAGCGTCAGGCATGATGATTCGCAATGGCGCAGTTGCCGAACCAGTTCGTGAGTTCACAATTGCTTCAACGCTGCAACGCATGTTGCTCGACATCGTGGCCATCGGTGGAGATATTGATTGGTTGCCATCGCGTGCAGTTGGCCTAACGCTCGTGATCCGCGACGTGACCATGAGCGGCCAATAGCCAGCGGTGAATAGCCAGTAAATAACCGTGTAATACCCCTGCTGTAGCATATGTGCTACAGTTTGAAAATGACCGAAGTGCCTTCCCGCGAACTGCGAAATAACACGCGTGACCTCATCACGCGCGCAAACAAAGGAGAGACGATCGTGATCACAGTTGATGGCATACCAATGGCAGAGTTGCAACCTGTTTCGGCAAAGCGCAGGTGGGTGCCTAAGACAGAACTAGAGCACATCTTTTTTTCAATTGACCGCGGATTGATTGATGAAATTAACGAAGGGCTTCCGACGATGGCAGAGCTCGATCGACGAGCTGATGCCATGTGGGATGGCACAAAATGACGCGCGGGTTGCTCGACACAAATATTTTTATCTCGCTTGAACTTGGTCGTAGCGTAAAGAGCCAGATGATTCCGGACGAACTAGCAATTTCTGTCATCACACTTGCTGAACTTGAATTTGGCGTCTACAGCGCTACTGATCAACAAACGAGAGCGAAGCGCATGGCGACATTTCGCAAAGTAATGGATTTTGAAGCAATAGACATTACGAGCGATATCGCAAGCATCTGGGCGGCAGTACGAGCCTCGGGTCAGGCAAAAAAATCCAAACTTTCAGAGAACGATGTTTGGATTGCAGCGACTGCAATCAACCAGGGAGTTCCACTCGTGACTCAAGACCGAGCGTTTGCGAGCATTTTGGACCTTGAAACCATTTTTGTTTAAGACGATCCACTAAACCTGTACCTATGCCAATTCTTCACGCAATCATTCTTGGGTTGGTGCAAGGGCTTTCCGAATTTTTACCTATCTCATCAAGTGGCCACCTCGCGCTGGTGCCGTGGTTGTTTGGATGGAACGACTTTGGCAATCTGACCAATGGTGCCGCTGTAGAAAAAGCATTTGATACTTCGTTGCATTTGGGCACTTTGCTTGCAGTGTTGTTTTACTTGCGCCAAGAGCTCGTTGGTTATGTACGTGAAGGTGTGCGTTTGATCGTCGCGCCCAAACATGCAGACAAACAGATGGGTCGAAGGGCGTGGCTGTTTGTTGCCTCAGCGATTCCTGCTGGCGTTGCCGGAGCAATTGGCGAACAGTGGGTAACCGAAAAACTCGGTAAGCCAGTGATGATTGCTATTTCGTTGATCGTGTTTGGTCTTGTGTTGTTGTGGGCCGACCGCTTGGCCGGCGAGCGTACAGAAAGCTCGTTTACCGCTCGTGATGCAATGCTGATAGGTCTTGCCCAAGTAATCGCTCTCAATCCGGGCACCTCGCGATCGGGCATCACTATTACTGCTGCGCGCAAGTTTGGTTTTTCTCGCGATGCCGCTGCACGAGTGAGCTTTTTGATGAGCGTGCCAGTGATTGGTGGAGCAGTGTTGTTTAAGTTGGCCAAACTTGCCAAAGACGGCATACCCGAGGGCTTACTCACACCAATGATTGTTGGCATTATCACTGCAGGTATTTCTGGTTGGATTGCGATGTGGGGCATGATGCGCGTGTTGCGCAGTCGCAGCTTTAATGGATTCGTTATTTATCGAGTAGTTATTGGCACAGGTGTGTTGTTACTTGCTGCTAGCTCGGTTCGCTAAACAACTTCGCTAACTCGACACCACCATCGTTGCGTCGCCAATTGCTGCGGCACTTGCAACTGCTGCAGACAATTCTGCTGGCACAGCAACTATGACGCCATCGACTTCACTATTTGTGTTTTCCATCAGGCTCAATACGAGTGCATCAGCAGCAAGCACTATGCCATTGGCGATGATGTCGACATGATCGCCAACTTGCATTGGCGGTAGTGCCGCAGGTGGCACGATGGCCACTGATCGAAAACCAACCGGCAGTTGCAACTGTTTTGAGGTGCTGGTGCCCGTATTGGTGGTGGTGAGTAATTCGCCAATTGAAATTGGCTGCTGTGCAACTAACCCAAGTTGCAGATCGTGCAGGGCGGTTGGGGTAACTGCAGAGCGGGGAAGCGTGCGCAGACTAAATAGCTGTGTGGTGATGATGTCGCCTGGCTTAATACTGCTTGTGGCAATGAGCACTGGTGTAGTTAAACCAAGTGAGTCAGTTGCTGATTGCATGCGTGAAAGTGTGATGAAGAACGTCAGCGCTGCAAAACACACGAGACCCGCAATGACTTGTTGACGACGTCGATTATTGCGGCACAATGCCAAGTAGTTGGCAGCACTAATTTCGCGTATGCGCACAATGACGGGAGCGACGGCGCCTAAAAGCTTATGAAGTGATGCTGGGACGAGTTTGATGTTCATGCATTGTTGTGTGCGCGAGGCACTCCAAAAATGCGGGGTTTTAAAACTGTGTTACGAAGCGGGTGTGCTGGCGGGTGCTGCAGGTGTTGCAGCAGGCGTTGCAGCGGGTGCTGCTGGAGCAGCAGATGTACTCTCGGATGACGCTGGAGTCGAGGCGCTTGTTGACGAAGTTGATGCAGTGGTTGTGCTGCTCGAAGTCGATTTGCTGTCGGTCTTGTAGAAGCCACCGCCCTTAAATGAAACGCCAACAGGGGTGAAGACCTTTTTGACTGGCTTCACGACACCATCTTGAGGATGGGCCAACTCGGTCAATGGGTCGTCAGTGAAAGCCTGATAGACCTCAATCGTCTCGCCAGAATCAATGAATTTGTAGACATACGTTGGCATCAGGTCAACAATTCTAGGATGCAAGGGTGGCAATGCACACCGCTGTTATCCCCGCTGCTGGGTTGGGGACGAGATTTCTGCCTGCGACCAAGGC
>WLKU01000139.1 GCA_009701105.1 Actinomycetota bacterium
ATGGGAAAACAATGGCGAACTCAATAAATACGGAACGACTATGGGACTCATGCTCCTGCCGTTTTGGACGGACGGGTGCATCAGTTCGATGGAAGGTTTGTTTTTCGAGGCTGCAGGCACGACCCCTTACCACTTCATCACTGCAGCGGCGATGTCAAAGCAGAGCAGCAACCCTGTACGAGAATTGCGTTACGACAATAACGACGCAGCCAAGGGTGTTGCCTACATGCGTGCGCTCGGCGTCAAATACGTCATGGGTTTTACGCCAGAGGCAGTTACGGCAGCATCGGCACAACCTGGACTCATAAAAGTTGCGCAATCTGGTCCATGGGTGATTTTCCGTGTCACTGAAAGTGATTTGGTTGTGCCTCTCACAGTGCAACCCGTTGTTGTTTCGATGGCAAGTGGAGACCCGCGAGAGCGTTGGCTTGAAATTGGCACTAGTTGGTTTCAACATGCTGATGAATGGGCGGCACTGCCAGCTGATGCTGGCCCACAAGAGTGGCAACATATCGACGCCAAAATTGATCTGACTCGTCGTGAAGGTGATCCCGGTGCATCGGGCAGACGAGTTGACATCGTGACTCCATCTCAAGCCATAGAAACTGTTGCATTACCTCCAGTAGTGGTGAGCAATGTTGTTCAGAATCAAAGTGAAGTGTCGTTCAGTGTCGACGAAATTGGTGTGCCGGTATTGGTGCGCGTGAGTTTTTTTCCAAACTGGAAAGTAGATGGTGCGACCGGTCCATTTCGTGTTGCTCCAAACATGATGGTGGTGATTCCCACCAGCAACACCGTCAAGTTGCATTACGGCTCGTCATCGCGCGATTACTTGGCGTATCTATTGACAATTATCGGTATTGGAGTGCTCGTGCGAAGGCGGCGCCGAATGAGAAGAGAATTTCAGTAGTCTTTCAACTCGTGCCAGATCTCAACGCAATTGTTAAGGCTTATGACATTCGGGGAATTGTGCCCGAGCAGTTGGATGCATCGGCTGCGTACGCGTTTGGTGTGGCCTTTGCCAAATTTACTGGTGCCAGCGCCATTGTTGTCGCGCACGACATGCGACCAAGTGGTCCTGAACTCGTGGATGCATTTCAGCGTGGAGCACTTGCACACGGAGTAGACGTCACCAATGTTGGCTTGGCCTCAAGCGACTTGTTGTATTACGCGTCGGGCAAGTTCAACATGCCAGGCGCAATGTTTACTGCCTCACACAACCCTGCCCAGTACAACGGCATCAAGTGTTGTCTGGCCGGCGCCCGTTCGATCGGAATCGATAACGGCTTGCGAGACATGCTGGTGACCGCAACTGCAGTGCTCGATGGCAAGGAGCCAACACCTGCTGCAAAGGCTGGAACGTTGAACCACATCAATTTGCTTTCCGAGTTTGTGGACCATGTCGTCAAATTCATTAGTGCTGACACTTTGCGACCGCTCAGGATTGTTGCTGATACTGCCAATGGAATGGGCGGACTTGTCGTGCCAGCGGTTTTTGAGCGGCTCGGTGCATTCGAACTTGAAGTGATGTATGGCGAGTTGGACGGCACGTTCCCCAATCATCCAGCCGATCCGCTGCAGCCTGCAAACCAGCGAGACTTGCAGGCACGAGTGCTGGCAGGTGGGTTTGACGTTGGTCTGGCATTTGATGGCGATGCCGACAGAGTGTTTGTGGTGGATGAAAAAGGTCGAGGCATGTCTGGCAGCACAACGACAGCACTTTTGGCGACGCGTTTCTTGCGCACGCATCCTGGTGCAACCATTTTGTACAACCTCATCTGCTCGCGTGCCGTACCAGAAGTGATTGCTGAGCTTGGTGGAAAAGGCATTCGAACAAAAAATGGTCATAGCTTTATGAAGCAGATCATGGCCGAAACGGGCGCGGTGTTTGCGGGCGAACACTCTGGTCACTATTACTTCGCCGATAACTATCGCGCCGACAGCGGATTGATCGCAACGATGGGCGTGTTGGGCGAGATGTGCCACACCGGCAAGTCTCTTTCGCAAATGCGTGAGCCACTCGAGCGTTATGCGTCAAGTGGAGAGATCAACACAACCGTCAAAGATATTCATGCTGTCATTGAGCGAATTGCGCTCGATTATTCGTCGTACTCACAGGATCGAGTGGATGGACTAACCGTTGACTGTGGTTCGTGGTGGTTCAATGTGCGGGCGTCAAATACCGAGCCGCTGTTGCGACTCAATCTTGAGGCATCCACGCGCGATGAATGTGACAATCATGTGGTTGAGTTGCTCGCCAGCATCACGGCCTAAGTGCAGAGCAGTACAATGAGCGTTATGTTACTCGATGCAAAATTGCTTCAGATCTTGGCCTGCCCACAAGACAAAGGCTCGCTGTATTACTTTTCGTCTGACGCTTTTTTGTATAACCCACGATTACAACGTAAGTACAACATTGTTGAGGGAATCCCTGTGATGTTGATCGACGAGGCAACCAGTGTGGACGCATCGGAACATGAACGCTTGTTGCAGCGCATTACGCAAGAGCACATTGCTCCAACATTTGCCTAGTTGTTTTCGTCTAGGATGGTGGTTCTAGATGGGCCAAACTAATCCCGTGCCAGCTGGCCAGGGCTCATCGACCTTCATTCATGTACATACACATGTACACGTACTCATAACAAAGGAAAACGTATGACTTCATTTGCCCAACGTCGTGATTTTCGCGTCGCCGATCTGTCCCTCGCACCATTTGGTCGCAAAGAGATTCACTTAGCTGAACACGAAATGCCAGGTCTTCGCGCGTTGCGCAAAGAATACGGCAAAACCAAACCGCTAAAAGGTGCACGCATTTCTGGCTCGCTGCACATGACGATTCAGACTGCAGTGCTGATCGAAACACTCACCGAACTTGGCGCAGAAGTGCGTTGGGCCAGTTGCAATATTTTTTCAACGCAAGATCATGCGGCTGCAGCAGTGGCGGTTGGACCAAACGGTTCGGTCGAAGCACCAGATGGTGTCCCGGTGTTTGCATGGAAGGGCGAGACGCTCGAGGAGTACTGGTGGGCAACCGACCAGATGATGACATGGCCAGATGGTGACGGACCAAACATGATTTTGGATGACGGCGGCGATGCAACCATGTTGATGCACAAGGGTGTTGAGTATGAAGCAGCAGGCGCTGTTCCAGATCCAACGACTGCATCAAACCCAGAGTTGGCAATTGTGCTTGGACTATTACAACGCTCGCTCAAGTCCGAGCCAAGTAAGTGGACCAAGATGGCAAAAGGCATCAAGGGTGTTACTGAGGAAACTACAACTGGTGTAAAGCGCTTGTACAAGATGGCCGAAAAGGGCGAGCTGCTCTTTCCTGCGATCAACGTCAATGACAGCGTCACCAAATCAAAGTTCGACAACTTGTACGGGTGTCGTCACTCATTGATTGACGCAATCAACCGTGCGACTGACGTGATGTTGGCCGGCAAGTTGGCAGTGGTCTGTGGTTATGGCGACGTAGGCAAGGGTTGTGCGCAAAGCTTGCGCGGTCAAGGTGCTCGCGTAGTGGTGACCGAGATCGACCCAATCAATGCGTTGCAAGCAGCAATGGAAGGTTACGAAGTCAACACACTTGAGGCTCTTGTTTCAACTGCAGATGTGTTTGTAACAGCAACTGGCAACGAAGCAATCGTGACTGTTGATCACATGGCGCGGATGAAGCACAACGCAATTGTGTGCAACATTGGTCACTTCGACAATGAAATTGACATGGCTGGTCTCGCCCGAAGCGGGGCAACTCGAGACGAATTGAAAGCGGGCACTGACTTGTGGACGTTTCAAGATGGCCACGCTGTGATCGTGTTGGCAGAAGGACGACTTGTCAACTTGGGCTGTGCAACGGGACACCCAAGTTTTGTGATGAGTTGCTCATTCACGAACCAGGTCATCGCCCAGATGGAGCTGTTTAACAACACCGACA
>WLKU01000014.1 GCA_009701105.1 Actinomycetota bacterium
AAGCGTGACGAGTTGCGCCATCACTGCAAGAGCTTTACCAACAAATATCCCGGCTGGATCAAGACCCGCAACTCGTTGCGCTTCGAGCGCTCCGTCGGCAGTGTCGACCGCAAACGAGCGCTGAATAATGATGATCAACGAAAATAGCGTGGCGAGCCACACCAGACCACCAGCAACTCGTGTCAATACATCATCATTGTCGAGCGCAAACGCAAACATCACCATCACAAGACCAGCGAATGGAAAAACCTGGTTGATGACGACACGACTGCGCAACTCAATGCGCAAATCTTTTGCTGCGACAGCCCGCGCAACGCGACCGAGTGAAAGCTGTGTTCTCACAACACCACCCGACCAGCAATAACCGACACACTTCGTGTTGCAAGCCCACGGGCACGCTCGAGTTCGTGCGATGCAATCAGCACTGTCGCACCAGCAGCGCATGCCTCGCGGATAATGGCATCAATTTCATCGCGTGCAGCTGCATCAAGCCCGGCATGTGGTTCGTCGAGCAGCCACAACTCAGCGCGACGCACGACAAGGCATGCCAATGCGCAACGACGTTTTTGACCCGCCGACAATTGCATCACTTTTTGCTCAGCCAACCGCCCATCGATACCAAAACGCTGCAGTGTTGATGCAACTTCTGCCACTTTTGCGCCAACCATCTGCGCCCAGAACATCACATTTTCGCCAATTGTTAAGTCTGCGAACAAACCGTTGGCGTGTCCGAGCAGACCAACTCGCGAACGCACTGATTGACGATCCACACACAGATCAACCCCCAACACACTTGCTTCGCCGCGCGTGATCGGCAACAAGCCGGCACATGCGCGCAACAGTGTTGTCTTGCCTGCACCGTTTGGTCCCTGCAACAACACAATCTCGCCTCGTTGCACTTCAAGCGTCGCTTCGGCTAGCGCCGGAAATCCGTTGAACACGACTACAGCGTCACGAAAGTTGATAACACTGCTCATGAACCAGTAAACCTCGGCTTGCGCTTTTCGGCAAACGCAGTGCGACCCTCTATTGCATCGCTAGAGAGCATCGCCTTTTCGCGTGCTGCTCGCACCAATTCATCAACTTCCGGCAGTCCTACTGTCGACTCGAGTGCAATCTTGTGTCCCTCAATCGTCAGCGGTGCAAGTTGAGCAATTTCATCCGCCCACTCAAGAGCATTACTCAATGAGCCAAGGCGATGCACTGATCCAAACCCTGCTAATTGTGCGCCCGTATAAGTAGTCGCCGTGAGCAACATTGCGCGAGCAACGGGCCATGACAATTCGTGCACAATGCGCTCGACAGTCCAATGATTAACAACCAACCCAAGTTTTGCTGCTGGCACACCAATCACACTGGTTGGCGTTGCCACTCGCACATCGCATGACACGAGAAGTTGTGCGCCCGCGCCAAGCGCTGGGCCGTCGACCGCAGCCATGGTTACAAACGGCAATTGAGTAAACCCGCGCAGTACTACTTGCAATGCCTCATGAAATTCGTCTTCGTGTACTCCCGCCAAATCGGCTCCAGCACAAAATGCTGGTGCTGCACCAGTCAATACCAACACTCGCGCCGAACCTGCGAGTGCATCCAGTTGAGCTTGTCGCAATGCGTGCAACGTTGCGACATCGACAGCATTGCGTCTCTCTGGACGATTAATTGTGACAACCGCTACTTGGTCGCGCCATTCGAGCGAAACAGTGATGTCTTTATTCACTCGTGCGCCCTCTACCATGGGTTTGAGGCTATGACATCAACACCACAAACTCCTGATCCAGTGCGGCGCCGTCGCAGGCTTATTGCCGTATGGACGAAACGAGCCAATCGCTTTGGCTATCTCGCATTTGGCGTGTCAATTGTCGCAGTTGCGGTTGGGCTGATCGATACGTTTACGCCCCTCATTGGTCGCCTTGCTACAGCCGGTCTCGTCATCGGTTCCATCCTGCTTGCCCCAGCCATTGTTTTGGGATACGCAATTAAATCTGCCGAAAAAGAAGACAGGCTGAACGGCGTCTAGCAATTAAATAGGCGCGTGCTGACAACGCGAGTACCGTAGGAGATACATGTCAACGAGACTCCCCGCCCACGAACGCAAAGACCAGATTTTAGATGTCGCGTTAAAGGTATTTGCGACCAAAGGTTTTCACGAATCGTCAATGAACGACATAGCCGACATGGCTGGCGTGACGAAGCCCGTTGTCTATCAACATTTTGAATCGAAGCGCGCTCTGTTTTTGGCGCTGATTGAAGACGCTGGTACTCAAATGATCAACGAAATCACCAAGGCCACTGTGCAGGCCACGAGTGGTAGGCAGCAAGCCGAGCAAGGAACAATCGCGTTCTTCCGGTGGGCAGCGCAAGACCAAAATCGTTTCAAGTTTTTGTTCGACAGTGGCACTCGCAACGATGCAGAGTTTGCAAGTGCTGTACGCCGAGTGGTCGACAACTCGGCAAATGCAATTGCTCCATTGATTGCGATTGACTTGGACGCATCACATTTGCGCACACTCGCACATGGAGTCATCGGTGCGACAGAGGGTGTTGTGCGTCATTTGCTCGACAACAACATTGCATTCAATCCAGAAGTAATCGGAAAACAAGTCGCAGATCTCGTGTGGGCAGGCCTACGCGGTGTCGGACGAGACTCATCAGGAGACTAAGTGGCAACCACAGGCGAACACCATCCAGCATTTGAAGAATATTGCGAATGTATTTTTGAGTTGCGCGAAGACCATATCGATGTCATTCAAGCTCGAGTAGCAGATCGTCTTGGCGTCTCTCGCCCATCCGTCTCCGAAATGATCAAGCGCATGGAGCTCGAAGGCTTGATCGTTATTCGTGGCGCAAAGATTTCACTCACCTCAGATGGTGATGTTCTCGCCGAACGAGTGGTTCGTCGTCACCGAATCGCCGAAAGATTCCTTACCGACGTGCTCGGGCTTTCATGGGCAAATGCACACCACGAGGCCGGCAAGTGGGAACACATTATGAACCAAGACGTAGAAAGTGCAATGAACCGAGTACTGCACAATCCAACAACGTGCCCACACGGCAACCCCATCCCTGGTTCTTCATACCGTCAAGAGCGCCTCTCGCCACTCAGTGATGTTGTTGAAGGAAAGTTATTCACTGTCAATCGCATTCCCGAAGAACTCGAGTTTGCCCCCGGCGTTCTTGAAATTCTTGAACAAGCCAACCTCAAGCCTGGCCATAGCGGCACGATCGTCACCTCAAATCAAGATGGTTCGCGAGTCGTGCGTGTCGACAACAATGATGTGGCACTTGACGAATTTACGAGTGCACGTATTCTTGTACTTGCATAAACATATGCACGGTGAACGCTTGCATTTGCTACGACAAGTGCGCACATGTGTTTTGATCGGTGCCCTCATTGCTGTTGCTTCGAGTTGTGCAACGACCATCAACCTTGCAGCACCAACCACTCTCGCTCAGCCAACTGTCACCACATTGCCGACTGGCACCACGATTGAGCTGTACGCGCAATTGAAATCAACCCTCACAGATCTTTCGCTTGCCATCACCAACGAAGACAGGCCTCGTGCCAAAACCACGCTTGCAACTGTGCTCGATATTTGGGGAGTACTTAAGCCACAAATAGATGCCGAGGGTGGCGAGACTGCCGATCAAACGGTCGAAGACATGCAGCGCATTGTCGATCTTGCTTCAAGTTCTGTGCAGCGCACACGTCCTGCAGATGCGGACAAAGCGCTGAGATTTCTTGATTTACTCATTCAGTCGTAGCAGTAGTTTGTGAAATAATTAGCTCTGCATTGATGACGGCAACGGCTCGCTGTGCACAACTGTTAAACGTTGCGTCGAACGAGTAAGTGCAACATACAGTGATCGCAGACCGTGCACCTGGCTTGCCACGATGCGCGCGGGCTCCACTACGAGCACTCCGTCCAATTCCAGACCTTTCACAACGCTCACCGGCACAACCGTGAGACGCGAGTCGAGTGCGGTGGTGTTTGCTCGCCCGTGAGCCACGCCAGCAGCGGTGAGCGCGCCATCAACGGCGTCTGTCATTTCGTCTGGACAAACGATTGCAACATTGCCCTCGCCCACATTTGATAACAGGATTTTTGCCTGTTCAATCACTACGTCAAGCAAGTCGTTGCTGTTCTTTACTGCGACGATGTCTGGCCCAAAGTCTCCTTCGCGAACCGATTTGGGAGCACGCAGTGACGGTGCTGCTTCGAGCATCACTTTGTCTGCCAGTGCCATGATCTGAGCAGGGATTCGATAACCAACGGTTAAGCCGATCACTTCTTGCTCGCGCTTCGTTGGTAAATATTGCAACAAGTCCGACCAGTCATTCGGTGCAAAAGGGCCTGTGGCCTGCGCCAAGTCTCCAACAACTGTCATTGCTCCACTGAGCGACCTGCGCGATGCCATGCGCAACTGCATCGGCGTGAGGTCTTGCACTTCGTCGATCACGATGTGTCCAAACACTCGCATCTCATCGGTTTCGTCAATCTTGCCGTTTTTGCGTGGGCGTGGCCCCAACAACGCAAGTGCTTCATCGAGTAATGCAACATCACTATCGCTCCACAACACTTCGGCGATTGAGTTGCTCCGTGCGCGCACTAGACATTCGTATTCTTCTGCCGAAAATTCGTCCTTGGCCGCAGACTTCACGAGCGCTGCAGAACCAAACAAGTCATGCAACAATTCGGATGGCACCAGCATCGGCCAGATGCGTGCCAGGGTTGCACGAAACTCTGGAATGTCTCGCAATGAGTCACGCAATGTATCTACATCGGCGTCTGGGTTGCGGCTCGACGCAATCATTGCCGAGATCACTTCGGTCTCAACAAAGCGGTGAGCTGCGTTGTGTCGACGAAAACGTCTTCGTGCGTCGCGCACAATGCGCGCAGACTCAGTTGCACGCAAGCGCATGTAGCCTGCGCCATACGGAATTTCGACATCGTCACGCACAGGTCGCTGTCGATCTTGAACTGCCTTTGCAATCACCTTCGCCATGCGAATGTCACCTTTAACGCGCTTTGCCGCATTGGTATCGATCACTCCAATGCGATGACCCGGCACCAAGTCGGCAAGCACCACTTGTTCAACTCCTGCTTCGCCCAACGAAGGCAACACTTGCTCGATGTAACGCAAGAACACTCGGTTTGGCCCAATGACTAACACGCCCTGATCTTCAAGCGGAAAACGAAATGTGTACAACAAGTACGCGGCACGGTGCAGCGCCACAACTGTTTTGCCAGTGCCGGGGCCACCCTGTACAACAAGAACACCGTTGTGACCAGAGCGAATGATCTGATCTTGTTCGGCTTGAATTGTTGCAACGATGTCACCAAGCTGTCCGGTGCGTCCGCGCGCAAGCGCTGTCAACAATGTTGAGTACCCGCGCAAGCCTGTTGCGGTTTGTTCAACACCCGATGCAACTCCTCCGCCAAGACCTTCATCATGACCAACACCCAAGTGTCCTTCGCCAAACAATTCGTCTTCGATGCCCAACAATTTTTGACCATTGACAGCAAAATGTCGGCGGCGTGCAAGGCCCATCGACTCGCGACCGGTTGCGCGATAAAACGGCTCGGACACTGGGGCGCGCCAGTCGACGACCACTGGCTCGCGATGCTCGTCGGCCACAGCAAGCCTGCCGATATGAAAACTTTCAATCTCGCCTTCGGATTCGCCGAATCGATCGATGCGTCCAAACACAAGTGCTGCATCGCCCAGGTCGAGTTGCGTCAGGCGAAGCACCAATTGTTCGTCAAAAGCGTTGCGCTCGTAGCGGGCCTGAAACGTGCCACCCGTATCGGCTTCGTTGAGGGTTCTAATGCGCCACGCGTCGGTGCGGCTGCGCTCAAGGCACTCATATGCCCTGTCGATATGGGCCTGTTCGGCCGCGAGGTCTGGGTGATGTTGGCTCATTTTGAGGTCTGTCAATTCTACCGTCTGTTTTTGTGAGCACGATCTGCCCACCGCACTTTTGGGATGTCAATATCCACATTCGGTCACAAACAAAGGACCTCAATGTCACTCAGAAGTCTCAGAATATGTTTATTCATCCCAGTGCTCTTCGGGTTGTGCGCATGCGTCACTCAAGGAGGTGTCCTCCAACTCGACACCGGCAAGTTGGTGTTGTCGCCAACAGGCGAAATGAGCATGGTGATGGATTCGGTTCCGCTAACAACACATGCTTCAACAGACGTGCCTCTTGACATGGTTGAGCAATTGCGCAGAGATTTCACAGCCAACGATTTGTACTACCACAAGTGCATGGTCGCGCCGAAGCGATGCGATGTCACACGCATTACTGCACCAAACTCGCCGCAGCGCACAGACCTCATCAAGCGTGTACGAGATTATTCAGTCGCCAATATTCACGCCCGCACAGGTTCGGGCGTTGCGCTCATACGCATTGATTCGCTCACCATCATTGATACGGGTAATGCGATGGTCAAAACCTGTAGCTATAACTCGATTGTCATGGTCGATGGCGGGCAAACCGACAGCCCCGTTGACGACATCATCTTTAACGATGCTGTTGCCTCGTACTTATCGGAGTGGATGCTCACACTAGACAACGGAGTCTGGAAAATATCTTCATGGACAACCAGCATGACCAAATTCAATGTTGATCAATGCGGATTTCCAAAGCCATGAAATCAAACACGAAATCAAACACGAAAAGCATCATGTTGATAGGCATTTTCGCAACAATTTTGAGCAGTGTCAGTTCGGTTGTGGTGCACGCAACACAAGCTCCGTTAATCGATGGATCCTCAGTTGACGTCAGTGCATCCGCGCGTGGTGATCAAATTATTGCTGGTGTCGAATATGGTGCCTCGCCAGCGGGTGGCGGTGGCGCAGACCCCGAATGCGAATGGTCGGAGTCATTGCCCCGCGACGCAAGCGCAACCGGTCCCGGCACTGTCGTGACAAAACAGATTGGTTCTACCAACTACATGTTGTTCAACTACACGTGCCCCACTCGCGATCCAACAACCACCTACCACTGGCTTCCCCAAGTCTCGACTGAGCAACTTGCACAACATGCCGCATCAATCGTGTACGACAATCTTCCAGCGATGTGGGGCAACTTTGCACCACCTGCACGGCGCGGATTTGTCGATGTGGGGACATGGATTTGGGTCAACCCCTTGCTATGGATTCCTGTTGCTGTGACAGCATCCATCGTTACTCCGGCGGGCATTATTTCGGTCACCACGAAAGCCACACCTAAGAAACTTATTTTCAATCCAGGCGATGGCGACTTGGGCACTGGTCTGCTCACATGCAACAACCCAGGATTAATTTGGATGTCACAATTTGGAGACCGTATGCCTTCTCTGTGCATGTACACCTACCGCCATTCTTCTGCGACGCAAGCCAGCGGAATATTTGAGGCCGAGGTTGCTGTGCAATGGCACGTCACATGGTCTACAAATCTGGGAGCGAATGGAACTATTGGCGACTTAACGTTGCGCACATCACATCAAATGAACATTCGCGAAGTGCAAGCTCTCGTTAGTCATTAACCGTTGCAATTGCGCCAAGCTTTGCGTGCAGCGCATCAATCAGATCGACTGCTCCAACCTCTATATCTAAACCCCTGCGTCCGCCGCTCACAAAAATGGTTGTGTGCAACACTGCACTCTCATCAATGACTGTTGGCAACATACGCTTTTGACCAAACGGGCTGATGCCGCCAACGACATAACCAGTGATGCGTGTGGCATCGCGTGCCGCCACCATTTCGCAACGTTTTGCGTGCAGCACTTGCGCCAGCGCTTTCAGCGAAAGCTGCGTATTGACCGGCACAATCGCAACCACAGGACCGTTCTCCGACTGCGCCAGGAGCGTCTTATAGACCCGGTCCTCTTCCACTCCAAGTGCATGAGCAGCAGCCCTGCCGTAACCAATTTCATCCGTAGTGGCTGCATCGTGGTCAAACGTGTGCGCTACATAGTGAATACCAAGTTGTTCGAGGGTGACGAGGGCTGGAGTGGCTGCCTTCATGGGCACATCATACGAAACAAGCCGCGAAACAAGAGACGAAACAAGAGACCAAATATGTAGTAACGAGGGCTCGCACCTGACACACTGAAGCGTCGCTTAAACAGCGCAGAAAAGGAACATCCCATGCCCGTTAGCAACTCCCGAGACACCATTTTGATTGAGCGCCGTTACGCGGCAGTTTTCAGCACATTGTCCGATGATTCGATCGTCAAACTTGCCGGAGCAGTCGAAGAAAAACTGCGCGACGCCCTAGCCAAGGTGCTTGCTCTTCCTGCCGGCGCATTTACCGAGCCAGCCACGCTCGCACCAAAGATTCGTGAAGCAATGAAAGAGCGTCGCTCATACCTCGACACCGGCGTGTTGTTCGGTGAAGGCGCAACAGAGCGAGCAATCGAGTTGCTCGGTGATCAGTCAGACGATCCAAGCCTGGAAGATCTGCAACTTGTGATCCCAGCACTCGTTGAATCATTTGGACTTGATGCAGTTCGGCTCATGGCGGTTCAGTACTCGGTTTCACTTGGTGGTTTCCGCAAACTTGTTTTGACCGATGAGCGATTCAAAATTCCAAGTGCACCAGTAACCACCGCTCGTGGTGCAACCGGTGGCTCAACTGTTGATGCAGCAGCACAAGACGAAAAGCGTCGTGCACGCCAAGAGCGCAAAGAAAAAGATCGTCTTGACAGAGCAAAGGCCGAAGCACAGCGACGCGCCGCATACGGTCGCATCTAAATCAGTACATAAAGATCAATATGTCGCTCAAACTTGCGTCGGTTCAAGGTCGAGCACATTTTGTAATTGGATCACCAACCGAGTTTCGGGTTGTGGATGTTGAGCGCGCCAGCAACGGCGCGCTGCCAAGCGATGTGATGTCGTGCTACTCGGTTTGGCAATCGCTTCGTGCTCATGCCGCAACGCTTGCCCCGACAGATGGTGTTGCATGCTCACTCGAACAACTCGACTGTCCCGTGCCTCAGCCACGACAACTGTTTGCTGTAGGTCTCAACTACAAAAAACACGCCGAAGAAATGGGTAGCCCAATTCCAACTACCCCACTCATGTTTGCCAAGTTTCAAAGCTCAATCAACACACCCTCTGGCGATGTTCAACTCGTTGGTACAACATGCGACTACGAATCAGAGCTCGTCATTGTGATCGGTGCTGGTGGCACCAATATCTCTCAAGCAGATGCTTGGCAACACATCGCAGGTATCACTGCAGGCCAAGACATCTCTGACCGCACGCTGCAATACAGTGGCGTACCACCGCAGTTCAGTCTTGGCAAGAGTCGCACTGGTTTTACTCCGATGGGCCCATGGGTTGCCGACATGCACGACAATGCCAGTCGCGACAACTTGCGACTCACGTGTTCTATCAACGGCCAGATGCGTCAAGACACCAAGACCAACGACATGATCTTTGATATTCCCGAAATTGTTTCGTATCTGTCGGGCATCTGCCAGCTGTTTCCTGGTGACGCAATTTTTACCGGTACCACTTCTGGTGTTGGCCATGGGCGCAAGCCACCTATCTACTTGCAACGCGACGACATTATTGAGACAACCCTTGAGGGTGTTGGCATAATTCGCAATCACTGCGTCTAGTAGCGCGACTGGCTCGCCTCGTATTAGATTTTCCAGTTATGCAAATCGGTAATCGAACCGTCATCACGGGAGCCAATCTGGTCGACGGTACCGGTTCGCCAGCACGTCACGCCGATGTTGCATTTGTTGACGGCATCATCACCGAAGTTGGCGAACCAGGATCGGTTTCGACTGCTCACGCACATCGCCACATAGATGCAGATGGATTGTTGCTCACTCCGGGCTGGGTTGATGTGCACACGCATTACGACGCTCAAGCAACATGGGACCCGTGGTTGACTCCAAGTAGTTGGCACGGCGTCACATCTGTAGTGATGGGTAATTGTGGAGTTGGTTTTGCTCCCGCAGCACCCGAACGCCATCAATGGCTCATCGACCTCATGGAAGGAGTTGAAGATATTCCGGGCTCTGCAATGGTTGAAGGAATCAAGTGGGAATGGACTTCGTTTCCCGAATATTTAGACGCCCTTGAGCGCACTCCCCACATCATTGACATGGGCACACAGATTGCACACGGCGCACTTCGGGCATTTGTTATGGGCGACCGTGGTGCCGCCAATGAAGATGCAACAGCCGACGACATTGCACAAATGAGTGCGCTGACTGAAGAGGCACTGCGTGCAGGCGCACTTGGGTTTTCTACTTCACGCACGTCTTTGCATCGCAGCAAGCACGGCGAGCTTGTGCCGGGCACCAACGCACAGCCTGATGAGTTGTTTGGTATTGCCGACGCAATGAAGCGAGTGGGTCACGGCATCTTCCAGTTTTCTCCCGAGCATTCGCGCGTGCCTGTTGACGAATGGCCATGGATGCAAGAGCTCGCCCGCCGATCGGGAGCCACTGTCAGCGTCAACGTCAATCAGCTGGATGACGGCAGCGAAGTATGGCGCAAAACTCTTGCGCTGCTCACGAAGGCGCATGCCGATGGAGAAAAGATCGTTGCTCAAACCGCTGGCAGGTCCATCGGAATCTTGATGTGCCTTGAGGGCAGTGTGCATCCATTGCTCGCCCATCCCGCATATCACGAAGTAGCTCACTTGCCATTTGCCGAGCGCATTGCCGCGCTCAAAGACCCAGTGCGACGTGCACGCTTTGTGAGCGAGATACCAACCGACGGTTTTTACAACGGGCTCGTCACAAAATCTTTGCACCGCATGTACCCAGTCACTACTGCCAACATCGATTACGAACCGCATCCAAGCACAGCAATTGGCGAAATAGCAAAGCGCACTGGTGTTGCACCGATGCAATTGATCGTCGACCATCTGCTGACCAACGATGGCAAGGGCATCATCTACTCGCCTTTCTTCAATTACATCTACGGCGATCTTTCAATGACATTTGAGATGATGCAACATCCACAAACACGAAACGGTCTCAGCGATGCAGGAGCACATTGTGGCGCCATCTGCGACGGCGGCATGCCGACATTTATGCTCACGCACTGGGCACGTGATCGCACGCGTGGCCCAAAACTTTCCCTTGAACACATCGTCTATCGTCAAACACGGCAAACCGCCGAAATACACGGACTGCTTGACCGCGGCATTGTTGCCCCTGGCATGAAAGCAGACCTCAACATGATCAATTTTGATGAGCTGGGTTTCGATATGCCCTACATGGCCTACGACTTACCTGCTCAGGGTCGACGCCTCGTGCAAACTGCGCGTGGTTACAACAAGACTTTTGTTAGTGGTGTGCAGACAGTTGAAAATGATGCGTTCACCGGAGAGTTGCCAGGCAAACTCATCCGTGGTCCGCAGCGCTAAAAGCGCTGCGAATTTTTAGCTCGTCATTCCCCCAAGACCAACAAGCCCACGAGCGAGCTCAATCTCGCCCATGTGGCGCAATCCGTGTTGATAAATCCAGCACTCAACCGCATCCAAAACCGTGATACCCACGTCGCCCGCAACACGAGCTGAATATGTGGACTCAATCTGCGGTGGAAACGGCCGTGCAATCACGACACGGGTCAGTTCGTTTGGATCCAAGGTAGCGAGCCATGAATGCACGCGTCCAAAAACCAATTGCAAGTACTCCTGAAATGCTTCGTAATTACCAATGCGTTGGCCGACCATTTCTTCCACTGTTTTGTGCTTGCCATGATCGGCGATAGATGGGTTAACACGGGCCTTCCACTCATCGTTCCAGATCGGGGCTACACCAGTGATCAGCATGAACGAGCCGTCGATCACATTGACAATGTGAAAAAGACTGAATGCAATTGGCATTACACCCTCGCGCTCAAAGTGATTGACATGATCAATCGTCATCGTGCTCAAAGCCTGGTCGTAGAGCGAATGCAAGGCCTTCATGCGGCGCTGCAATGAATCAAGGATCAAATCGTTTGACATACGCGTGTTATTCCTTTGCTGCTTCTGTGATTAAAAACGCATCAATGTCTGCTTTGGTTGCTCGACTTCGAATTTCGAAATGCACTTTCGAGAGAGTCGAGTTAAACGCAAATGGTGGAACATAGTCACTCACCACAGGCGACAACTGATCGCTCCCTAAATCCATCCCCATTGAGCCGAGTACTCGCACAATCTTCGGGATATGCACCGAGCCAACATCTTTTCCATCGACCGTAAGCGTGATCGTTCCTGTGGAATCTTCACGATCAAATCGAACACCAAGTTGATGATTGCCGGGCTGCAATGAAATCGGCGCACTCGCCCGCTGATGTTTGCCGAGCGCGTTGTAGTCAAAGTGCAAAACAGAATCCTTGACGAAGAACGAGTGTCCAATGTTGTGTGCGCCGCGTGCATAGATCACGCCTTCAACTGGTTGATTGCCAACGATGATGTCCGCAGTAATCGTCCAGGCCCGACCGCTCAACAATGGGCATGCATCTGCCGGAATGTGTGCAACAGGTGGATAGTACGTATAGGTGTTGCCATAATGCGGCGAACCAGGACGCGACTTTGAACCGAAGATCTCGATGCCACGGTCGTCCAGTGGCAGCACACCATGCAACTCGGCTTGCTCCCACCACAGCGCAATCATTTCTTTGAGCTTTGCTGGTTGCTTCACTGACAAGTCATGCATCTCCGAAAAATCTTCGTCGAGTTTGTACAAACCCCACGTATCGTTTTCATACGGCACGTTTTGATCGTGAAATGTCACTGCCTTATAACCGTCGGCCCAGATCGCGCGATGCCCCATCATTTCAAAATATTGCGGTCCCCGCTTGGTCTCTCGCGTTGAAGTATTGAACGTGTATGTCAGGCTCTCGCCGTGCATCGGCATCTGTCCGTGCCCATTGACTACAGACGGAACAGTGATGCCGAGCGCGTCATACACCGTTGGTGCAATGTCGGTGATGTGACAAAACTGTGGACGAATGCCTCCTGGTTGATCTATTCCTTTTGGCCAGTGAAGAATCAGCGAGTCACGAATACCGCCACCGTATGTTTGCGACTTGTACCAACGACTTGGCGTATTGCCCACTTGCGACCAGCCCCACGGATAGTTGGAGTGCGCGTTCTTTGTGCCGATGTCGTCAAGTCGGTTGGCGACCATGTCATCCACGTCTTCCCACATGCTGTTGAAAAAACTGAATTCATCAACAACACCTTGTGGTCCACCTTCACGACTCGCACCGTTGTCCGACAGCAATGCAATCATGGTGTTGTCGGTCAGATTGTGTTTGTCGAGAAAGTCGAGCAAGCGACCAATCTGCGCGTCGGTGTGATCGAGCATTGCTGCAAAAGCTTCTTGCAAACGACAGGCAAACAATTTTTCATTGGCAGTCAACTCGACCCATGGGCGTACGCCAGGGTTGCGCGGCGAAAGCACAGTGTCGGGCGGAACAATGCCCATCTCGATCTGTCGCTTAAACCAAACATCGCGATGCACGTCCCAACCTTCGTCAAACTTGCCGCGCCATTTTGCTAAATAGCTATCGGGCGCATGGTGCGGTGCATGCTGTGCTCCGAATGCGAGATACAAATAAAACGGACGATCGGGTCGCACCGAAACCAAATCACGAATCCACGTTGTTGACTGATCAACAAGATCTTCTGAGAGGTGATAGCCCTCTTCTGGAGTGCGCGGCGGCAAAATATGTTGGTTGTCTTGAGTAAGTTCAGGATAAAACTGATCGGTCTCGCCATTCAAAAATCCGTAAAAGCGATCGAATCCTTTTTGCAGTGGCCAGTTGGTGTGTGGGCCTGCCGCAGTGCACTCTTCCATTGGTGCAAGGTGCCACTTGCCTGCACACAATGTTGCATAACCTTCGAGCCGTAATACTTCGGCCATTGTTGCTGCCTTCGGAGTGATGCCCCCGCGCATGTTTGGAAAACCTGTGTTCCAGTTTGAAACTCCACGCATACCGACAGCGTGATGATTGCGACCAGTCAGCAAACTTGCGCGCGAAGGCGAGCACAACGCTGTGGTGTGAAAGCCCGTGTAACGCAAACCGTTTTGTGCAAGGCGATCGATATTGGGCGTGTGCAGTGTGCTGCCAAAACAACTTGGGTGCGAGAAACCCATGTCATCAAAAACGATGGTGATGACGTTGGCCCCGTGCAGACCCTTTGGTAGCTCGGGCCATGCTGGCAAAGACGTCTGATATGACGAATCGATTGTTCCTGCAAAATGCGGTTCGTTTGGGTGTACCGATTTGTTTTGAGCCATCTCACTCTTCCCCATCTTTCGACTACTTCGGTTCCGATTCTTGCATTGACCAAGTTTTCTCATAGTGTATGCAAAAAGATTGCTATGTTTACAATCGCACCAATAAATGCACAGACAGTTGAACAACTACTGGAGACCTCATGGAAGTCATTTTGCTCGGCACAGGAAGTCCAATGCCAGACGCTAAGCGTGGTGGCCCAGCAACGTTGGTAAAAGCCGGCGCAACTCAAATTTTGGTCGACGCTGGTCGCGCCGTGGTGATGCGACTCACTGGAGCAGGTTCATTACCCATCTTCTTGTCGGGCGTACTCATCACTCATCTGCACAGTGATCACCTCACCGATCTCAACGATGTCATCACCACGCACTACATCATGAGCCAGGCCGAAACTCCACTCCACGTTTACGGACCACCACGCACGCAAGAAGTGGTCAACGGAATCCTCGCATCACTTGCACCCGACATCAGTTACCGGCTCGCGCATCACCCCGACACGTTGTGGTGGCAACCAAAAATCATCGTCACCGAAGTTATACCTGGCATGACATTCACGCTCGGCGAAGCACAGGTTTCGGTTGGCGAGACCAATCACGCACCTGTTGAACCAACTGTTTCGTATCGCATCGAACACGAGGGCAAATCAGTTGTGCTCGGCGGAGACGGCATACCGTGCGAAACCCTGGACGCCATTTGCAAAGGTGCCGATGCATACGTGCAGACAGTGATTCGTGCAGAGCTTGTCAGCCTTGTCAAAAACAAACGCTTCCTCGACATTTTGGATTATCACTCAACAGTCGAGCAGGCCGCACAAACGGCAACACGTGCTGGGGTCAAGAAATTAATTTTGACGCACTACGTACCGAGCATTCAGCCAGGCCAAGAAGAAGAATGGCGCGCACTTGCCGCCGCGCACTTTGCGGGCGAAATCGTGCTCGGCGACGATCTCACCGCAACAACGATCTAACTGTTAATACTGCAAAAATCGAAACCACAAACATAAACACAAAGGCCTACAACATGAAAACATTGCGCACACCCGACGAACGTTTTGCCAATCTCGATGGCTATAACTACGAGCCCCACTATTGCGATATCTCCGACCTCGAGGGCGGCACGCTGCGCGTGCATTACATCGATGAAGGCCCGCGCGATGCAGACCCAGTGCTGTTGATGCACGGCGAGCCATCGTGGTGCTACCTCTATCGCAAAATGATTCCAATCCTGCTCGCTGCAGGACACCGGGTTATCGCCCCAGACTTGGTTGGTTTTGGTCGCTCCGACAAACCAACAGAGCAAACCGATTATTCATACGCCAGGCACGTTGCATGGATGAGCGAATTAATTTTTGACAAACTGCAACTTCGCCACATCACATTCTTCGGTCAAGACTGGGGCGGACTTGTGGGTCTGCGACTCGTAACCGCCGAACCAGAACGATTTGATCGAGTCGTTGCCGGCAATACCGGTTTGCCAATTGGTCGCAAAGTTGATTTTTCTTCGAATGATGCGTTCATGCAGTGGCGCAACTTCTCACAAACCACTCCTACATTTCCAGTTGGCACCATCGTCAATGGCGGCAGCCTCAAAACACTTTCGCCTGCAGAAGTTGAGGCATATGACGCACCATTCCCAGATGAGAGCTACAAGTCTGGCGCTCGCATCTTCCCAACATTCGTTCCAGTGACAATTGATGACCCGTCCAACCGTGACAATGAGATCGCATGGGGCGTACTTCGCAAATTTGAGAAGCCATTCTTGTGCACGTTCAGCGATCAAGATCCGGTCACAGCAGGTGGCGAAAAAGCCTTTTTGCGAGACGTGCCAGGTGCAGCCAATCAGCCGCATGTAACGATCAAAGACGCAGGGCACTTCTTGCAAGAGAACAAAGGCGAAGAACTGGCCAACATCATGGTTGAGTTCATTGCCAACAATCCGCGATAACAAGCGCGCTCGGCGGTAATCAAGCCGCAATAGATTGGTTGCGTGAAACGCAGTCGATTGATGTTTGTGTTGGCCTGCATCACGACAGGTTGCACTTCAACAACTTCCGGTACAACATCGTCGATCCCTACTACTGCTACATCTAGCAACCCAACCAACATCACGTTTGCTTTTACTGGCGACATACTTTCGCACACTCCCCTCATCGATCAAGCCAAGCGCACGGCAATTGCCAACTCAACTGCCGAAACACAACTCGACTACGACTTTCGCCCGATGTTTCTAGATATCAAACCATTAATCAGTGGCGTCGACATTGCTGTCTGTCATCTCGAAACGCCAATTGCGCCAGATGGCGAGGAGCTTTCGACCTATCCATTCTTTGGTGTGCCAAAAGAAATCACCACTGCCATTGCCGATGCCGGATTTGATCGTTGCTCAACTGCGAGCAATCACACCTACGACCGAGGCAACGACGGCATCGATGCAACCGTCAACGCACTTCAAGACGTAGGCGTAAAACAATCGGGAATGGCGCGAACACCAGACGAGATAGAGCCACTTGTCTTTGAAGTCAGAGGCATCAAGATTTCTCACCTTTCGTACACGTTTAGTTATAACGGCCTCATCATGCCCGATGAGACGCAATGGCGCTCAGCCATCATTAACACAAAACGTATTTTGCGCGACGCACAACGTGCTCGCGAGTTGGGGTCACAAGCCACCATCGTGAGCGTGCACTGGGGAACCGAAAAAGACTCGAACGCCAATTCAATGCAAACATCAATCGCCGACGAACTCACCGCATCTGGTCTTGTTGACTTGATCGTTGGACATCATGCACATGTGGTGCAGCCAACAAACCAAGTCAATGGCGTGTGGGTGATGTACGGATTAGGCAATGTATTATCCAATTTGCCCACCGACGAACGTTGGCCCATCAACAGCCAAGACGCAGTAATTGCTACAACTGCGCTCACCATTTCTTCGTCTGGCAAAGCAGTCTTCGAAAAACCGGTAATGCACCCAACGTGGGTAGACAAAACCCACGGCTGGGTGATTCGTGATGTTCAAAAAAGTTTGCGTGCTTCGACAATTTCGTATGGTCTTGCACGAGAACTTGAGTTATCACTGGGGAGGACAACTCAAGTTCTCGGCGACTACATCACCAAATAGCTATTACCACTACTGCTACTTCCACTACTGCTACTTGTGTGAACCACTGAACTCTGGGTACGCGAGCACACCCATCTCCGCCATATCGAGTCCTACAACTTCATCCTCGGCCTTTGAACGAATACCGCCCTTGGTGAACTTGTTCTGCAATGCAAAGAATGCGTACGAAATCGTGCCGCAGACGATGACGATGGTGACAGCACCAACAGCCTGGGCACCTAGCTGACCCCAGTCGCCCTTGATAACGCCTTTCAC
>WLKU01000140.1 GCA_009701105.1 Actinomycetota bacterium
CCTAATCGCAATCATTACGCAAAATGTGGACGAACTGCATCAACGTGCAGGACATGATCCGATGAATGTTCTGGAAGTGCATGGCACCATTCATCGCACATGTTGTTGGGGGTGTAAAGACCGCAAACCGATGGTGGATGCTTTGGCGCGCGTGATCGCGGGCGATGTGGATCCGAAGTGTGAGCTGTGCGGTGGGATCTTGAAAAGCGACACGATTTTATTTGGTCAGCCGCTCGAACCCGATGTGATTGGTAGAGCGTTGACTGCAAGCGAAGAGTGTGATGTGCTTCTGGCTGTAGGAACTTCGCTGTCGGTATACCCAGCCGCTAACGCGGTGCCGAGAGCCAAGGCCGCAGGAGCGGCATTGATCATTGTCAATGGTCAGCCGACCGAGATGGATGATCGGGCCGATGTGGTGATCAATGCTGGTATCTCTGAGGTGTTGCCCCGGCTGTGCCAATCACCCTGAGCACTAAAACCTGACTAGAACGGTAGGGTATTAGGCGGAGGATTTGTCACCTATATGGCCGGTTTTAGAGACCTACTTGCACAAGCAAAATCGCAAATTGTTGAGGTGGACACTGCTGATGCTGCTGCTCGCTTGGCGACCGGCACGACGCTTGCGCTGGATGTGCGCGAGCCTGACGAATTTGAGCAGGGCACATTGCCGCTATCGATCCATATTCCTCGTGGTCACCTCGAAGCACAGATCGAAAGCAAGATCACCGATAAAAATGCGCCAATCGTGGTGTATTGCGCAGGCGGAGTTCGGAGCGCATTTGCTGCAAAGACATTGCAAGAACTTGGCTACACAAATGTTGTCTCTATGGCTGGTGGTTTTGGAAAGTGGAAAGACGAAGGTCGCCAGTGGGGCACTCCTGCCTCATTAACCGCCGAACAGCGCAATCGTTATCAGCGACATATTTTGTTGCCAGAAGTGGGTGTCGAAGGTCAGGCAAAACTGCTTGCTAGCAAAGTGTTGTTGCTCGGTGCTGGCGGACTTGGAAGCCCAGCCGCGTTGTATTTGGCTGCTGCTGGCGTGGGAACAATCGGCATTGTGGACATGGACGAAGTGGACGCCAGCAACTTGCAGCGTCAGATCTTGCACAACATTGATCGCATCGGTGATCGCAAAGTGGACTCGGCAAAAAAGACTCTGACAATGCTCAATCCAGATGTCGATGTAGTCACGTATGACACACGCTTGGATGCAAGCAACATCATGGACATCATCGCTGGCTATGACGTGATTGTGGACGGTGCGGACAACTTCCCAAGTCGTTATGTGCTCAACGACGCAAGCGTCAAGCTGGGTATTCCTGTTGTGCACGGATCGATTTTTAGATTTGAAGGCATGGTCACCGTATTTGATCCGAAAAATGGTCCGACATATCGCGACATGGTGCCAGAGCCACCACCAGCCGAGCTTGCACCAAGTTGTGCAGAAGCAGGCGTGCTTGGCGTATTGCCAGGAATTGTTGGATCAATTCAGGCACTCGAGACCATCAAGTTGCTGCTCAGCCTCGGCGAGTCGTTGGTCGGTCGCATACTTGCGATCGATACGACAGAAATGGAATTCCGCACATTCAAATTGCGCGCGGATCCAAGCAACCAAGTGACATATGCCAACCGTGAGCGCATTGAAGTGCGCGATTTGGACGGCCTCTGTGCACCTTGGATCTCGCACTAATTGCGTAGTATTTAAGGCGTGCTAGCGCGATCGTTTGCCATTGTTGGCGCAGGCTTTTCAGGTGCCGTGGTGGCCAGACAATTGGCCGAAGCAGGTCATACTGCAACTGTTTTTGATACCAGAGATCACGTGGCAGGCAACTGTCATACCGAGCGCCACGAAACGGGCGTCATGGTGCACACCTATGGCCCGCACATCTTTCATACTCAACACGAACACGTGTGGGAGTTCATCACGCGCTTTGGGGTGATGATGCCTTATCGCCACAGGGTGCGAGCGATGGTGGGCGACAAGGCATTTCAGATGCCGATGAACCTGACTTTGATTAATGAATTCTTTGGCACCAATTTTTCGCCAGCCGAAGCCGAGGCATTTATTGCCACAAAAGCAGACTCGACCATTACAAACCCAGTTTCGTTTGAAGATCAGGGCTTGCGATTTGTGGGTCGCGAACTGTACGACGCATTTTTTGCGGGCTACACCAAGAAGCAGTGGGGTGTCGACCCAACCGATTTGCCTGCAAGCATCTTGGCACGACTGCCGCTTCGGTTTACCGCTGACGATTCATACTTCAATCATCCGCATCAGGGAATCCCTGAGCACGGCTACACGCCGATTGTGCACGCAATTCTTGATCATCCGAACATCTCTGTGCATTTGTCGACGCGTTTTGAGCGAGCACAGTCGAGCGACTACGACCACGTGGTGTGGACTGGCCCGATCGATGCATATTTTGGTTTTGAACACGGGCGGCTTGCATATCGAACGCTCGATTTTGAGCAACATGTGTCTGACGGAGATTTTCAGGGTTGTCCGGTGTTGAATTATTGCGACGAGCAAGTGCCGTACACACGCATTACCGAACACAAACATTTTGCGCCATGGGAAAACCATGACAGCACTGTGACTTACACCGAATACTCTCGGCTTTGCGGAGACAACGACACTCCGTATTATCCGATTCGGCTGGTGAAAGAGACTGATCAATTAGTCAATTACGTGCAGCAGGCTCGCGCCCAGAAGGGTGTCACTTTTTTGGGTCGCCTCGGCACCTATCGTTATCTCGACATGGACGTCACTATTCACGAAGCGTTGGCTGCAGCAACAGCAATGTTGAAAGCGCTCGATGACGGCACGGACATCCCGCCATTCTTTACCGACCCGTTGGGCGGGGCAAAGCACTAATGCAACTATCAAACTTGGTGCAACGTCTTGTGTTGCCAACGCCAACAACGCCAGAGCCGCTGTTGTATGCGCGCACGAGTGGTGATGTGCGCATGGTCGACAATGGCGCGGTGCTTTCAGACGGTGGCACACTCAGTTTTGACACAACGTTTGGTGTGCTTGCTGCTGGCCGCTGGCGCCGAGTGAGTCATGTCAACAACTTGGGTGTCAGCGTGCGCGCATCTGGTGTAGGTATTGCCGAAGTTGTGGCGGTAAACGGCAAGAAGGAAATGGTTGTAGCAACAGCGCAATTGCCGCGCGGCGAAGGGTCCCCAACCAGCGTGGTGCTCAACGTTCCAGACTTGCAAACGTCTACTGACGGCACCTATTACGTACGGGTGTCAGCAATTGGTGGCGAAGTGTGCATGACGGGCGGAGAATGGTTTACCGAGGATGCTCCACGACACGAAGTGCGCCTGTCGTTGTCGATTACTACGTTTAATCGTCAAGAGTATGTGCGCAAAACTGTGCACAACGTGCTCGATTTGGTGCGCAACTCGGATGCTCTCAATGGCAAAGTGCGAGTGCTTGTTGTCGATAACGCCCAAAATGTGACGTTTGATGCGGCATCAGATGCACCGCTCACGGTCATCCCAAACGGCAACTTGGGTGGCGCCGGAGGTTTTGCGCGCGGCCTGATCGAGCTTCGTAAATTGGGCTGGGCGACTCACGTGTTGTTTATGGATGACGACATCACGCTCGAGCCAGAAGCGATTGTGCGCACGATGTCGCTGTTTGCATATGCCAAAGATGCGCGACTCTGCGTGCACGGAGCAATGCTTTCTGAGGAGCGTCCGTGGCTGCAGTTTGAGGCTGGTTCGCAGTATTCGTGGCGTTCTATATATCCGTTGCAAGCACTCGGTCGCGAAGACGACATGCGTGAGCGATCGGTCGCTGTGCAAGATGCGCCC
>WLKU01000141.1 GCA_009701105.1 Actinomycetota bacterium
AAGCCAGTACAAACTGGTGTCACTGCTGTTTCTTTTGGCTCCAACAAATGGGCGCACTGGAAAACGGCACAAGACGAAATGGTCTTGCGTGTTTCACTTGGTCGTGACGGTGCTCCGATGCACCACCTTGACGACAAGGCCCTGCTCGAAGTTGCACTACGCGATCTACGTTTGCATCTTGGTTTTGATGCAACTCCCACCAACATGCGATTCACGAGATGGATTGAATCGTTTCCTCAATACCGACCAGGACATGCATATAGGGTCGAAACACTCGACAAGCAATTGCACTCAGCGGCACCCGGCGTTGTATTGGCTGGCGCAAGTTATCGAGGCATCGGTATTCCCGCATGCATCAACGATGGCCAACGTGCAGCATCTCGCGCACTCAGCGAACTGATCTAATTGCATCCAATGAAAAAGCAATACCTTCGCGCGATTGTTGCGGGTTTGCTTGTTGCGTTCAGCCTTCCGCCGTGGGGTTGGTGGCCACTCGCTTATGTAGGCGTCGCACTTTTCGCGACATGTAGGCCAAACAACAATCGTGCCCGATTCATATTCGGCACGATGTTTGCGCTCGCTTGGCTTGCACCGGGCATGGCTTGGATGTGGTTTCTTACAGCGCCGGGATACGTCATTGCAGCACTGCTGTTTTCAGCACTCCACGGTATAGCAGCGATGATTACTGGTGCTGTTACGGATCAACACAAACATCGAGTAATAGTCGGTCCGCTTGCACACACACTTGCCGAAGCGTTGCGATTTTCATTTCCATTTGGCGGCGTACCACTTGCAACACTTGCCATCTCGCAAGCCGCATCACCAATCGCACCCATCGTGCGTATCGGTGGACCACTGCTCCTCACCTACATCGTGTTGCAAATTGGCTTTTTACTCGCACGCCTTCGCGACACCGAAATGCCTAAGCGAACTGTGCATGCAGCACTCATTGCAGTTGTTGTGGTCGTTTTGCCCATTGCGGGCGCGATCGCTCCGCACGGGCACCACAATGGTCGCTCGCTCAATATTGCTGCGGTGCAGGGTGGCGGTCCGCAAGGCACATTGGCAATCAACACCAATAGTCGCGATGTGGTGATTCGACACCTAGACGCAACCCAAACAATTGATGATGGATCTGCCGCGACAGGAAACCAATTGGACTTAGTCATCTGGCCCGAGAATGTCATTGATGTGAACAATTTTTCTTTAAGCATCGAGCGCACCGAAGTGGCGGCCCAATCAGCCCGACTCAATGCACCATTCCTTGTTGGAATTACAGAAGATCTCGACAACAAATTCTTTACCAATGCTCAAGTCGTGGTGAACACTGACGGTTCGCTTGGAGATCGCTACGACAAAGTGCGGCGTGTGCCTTTTGGTGAGTTTGTACCGATGCGCGGGTTGCTTGAAGCGGTTGGTGCGCCGGTAGACAGAATCCCACGCGATGCCAGGGCGGGTCACGACACAGCAATACTGCGTGCCGCAGACACCACCATTGCAGTTGTTATTTCGTGGGAAGTCTTTTTTGCAGGACGAGCAAACGAAGGTGTTGAGCGTGGGGCAACATTGCTGGTGAATCCAACAAATGGCTCGAGCTATACGGGCACAATTTTGCAAACTCAACAAATTGCTTCATCTCGCTTGCGCGCATTAGAAACCGGGCGTTGGCTGGTCCAAGTTTCACCAACAGGCTTCTCTGCATTTGTTTCGCCAAGCGGTCAAGTGTTTGATCGCACGGGCGTTAGCGAACAACATATCATCACCCGAGAAGTGCAGCTTCGTTCGGGTCGCACAATCTATTCATACTTAGGCGACATGCCTTTCATTTTGATCATGATTGCTTCTCTACTTGCCCTATTGATCGCTGGTCGGCGCACAATTCAAGCATGATCAACAACATGATCACGCTTTCGTTTGGCAATGTTGAAATTGACGTCGATGCAGAGCATGGAGCACGTTTGTCGAGCGTGCGGTTTAGTGAAACAGAACTATTGGTGCAGCGCACAACTGATGATTCATTTTCGTGGGGCTGTTATCCGATGGCTCCATGGGCTGGCCGCACACGCAACGGAATTTTTGAGCACCAAGGATCAGCCGTGCAGTTGCCTATCAACTCTCCCCCACATGCAATTCATGGTCTTGTACATGACGCATCATGGCAAGTGGTCGATGCTTCGCCAACAAGTGCAACTCTGCGAGTTGATCTTGATCAGCGGTGGCCTTTTGCGGGGTGGGTCGAACATCGCATCAGCGTCGACTCGACATCGGTACACCTACAACTCACTGTGCACGCGACTGACCACAACGATGCAGCAATTTCGATGCCTGCACAAGTTGGTTGGCACCCGTGGTTTGCGCGACCAGTACAGCTTGAAACCGAATTCAAAACAATGTATGTACGCGACAGCGACGGCATTGCTGGCGCGCAACGTGTGCAGTCACAACACGACTTGATGAAGTCACCACTCGATGATTGTTTTAGCGATGCCGTTACCGCACCATTGCTGAAATATGACAACGGACTTGGAGTTCGACTCGAGAGCGACTGCAGCCACTGGGTTGTTTACAACGAGCAGTCGCACGCAATCTGTGTAGAACCGCAATCCGGTCCACCAAACGGACTCAACTCCGAACCCTTGGTGGTATCCCCCGACCATCCACTGACGCGCTACTTCCGTCTGACTGCACTTGGTTACCGCTAGGTAGAGTGGTGTGGCTATGTCAACGCCGTTCGACTCCAACGGCCCCTTGCGTATTGCCTATTTGACGTATCGCGGCAAACCGCACGTGGGCGGTCAGGGCGTATACACGCGACACCTCACCAAAGCACTTGTAGATCTCGGTCATCATGTTGAAGTTTTTGGTGGACAGCCATACCCAATTCTTGATCCTCGAGTGCAACTGCATCAATTGCCAAGCCTCGACATTTTTAACGATGCTCACCCTGGTCGCTTCCCCGCATATTGGGAAATCAATGACTGGCCAAACTTTGTTGAGTCAGCACAGTTTCTTAAAGGCACGTTTGGCGAGCCACGCTCGTTCAGCATCCGAGCCCATCGCGCTCTCAAAACACGCATCAACGATTTCGACATCGTGCATGACAATCAGTGCCTCGGATATGGCATCCTCAAGATTGAAAAAATCATTCCAACAATCGTGACCCTGCACCACCCCATTACCAAAGATCGCAAGCTCGAGATGGAACACACGCCAACTTGGTGGAAGCGCAAAGCCATTGGTCGCTGGTATTCGTTTGTGGAGATGCAAGGCAAAGTTGCAAGCAAGATGCCGCGCGTTGTGGTGGTCAGCAAAAACTCGATCGATGACATTCATACCGACATGAAAGTGTCGCTCGACCGCATGCGACTAGTGCCAGTTGGTGTTGATCACGAGTTGTTCTCCCCCAAGCCCACGGTGCAGCGCAAGCCAGGACACATGATCACTACTGCATCCGCCGATGTTGCCCTCAAGGGTCTTTCATATTTGCTCGAAGCTCTTGCCAAATTGCGCACCGAGCGCGAAGTGCACCTGACCATCATCGGCAAGCCACGTGAAGGCGCAAACGCCGACCTCATACGTTCACTTGGTCTTGAAGATTGCATCACGCACGTTTCCGGGGTCACCGACGAACGCATCGTCGAATTGTATGCAGAAGCCGAGCTCGCAGTGGTGCCAAGTTTGTACGAGGGTTTTAGTCTCCCCGCAATCGAGGCAATGGCAACTGGCACATGTTTGGTTGCAACTACGGGTGGCGCGCTTCCCGAAGTGACAGGCGTCGACAACGACACAGTGTTGTCATGCCCAGC
>WLKU01000142.1 GCA_009701105.1 Actinomycetota bacterium
GCGCAGCGCATGAGCGGCACACTCACTCTCGTTGCTACACCAATCGGCAACCTCAGCGACATGTCACAGCGGGCCATTGACACACTTGGTTCAGTAACTGTCGTTTGTTGTGAAGACACTCGACGCACTGGTTTGTTGTTGCAACATCTAGGTCATTCAGGCAAGAAATACATCGTCATCAACGAGCACACCGAGCACGATGCATGCGAACACGTAGTGGCATTACTACTTGACGACGTTGACGTTGCGCTCGTGAGCGATGCCGGCACGCCAGGCATCAGCGACCCGGGTGAACGACTTGTCAAAGCAGCGCTAAACGCAGGCATCAACGTTTCGGCAATACCTGGACCGTCTGCTCTCACAATGGCGCTCGTGATCAGCGGTTTGCCAACTGCACGATTTGTCTTTGAAGGTTTTTTGCCGCGCAGTGGAAGCGACCGCTCTCGCCGCATCGATGATGTTGCAGCCGAGATGCGCACGGTCATTCTCTATGAAGCACCACATCGTCTAGAGAAAACACTTGATGATCTTGAAACTGCTTGCGGTGCAATGCGCAGAGTCGTATTAGCCCGTGAGCTCACCAAATTGCACGAAGAAATGTGGCGCGGAACCTTGCATGACGCGGTGAAATACGCGCAGACCACAGAACCTCGCGGCGAATACGTATTAATACTCGAAGGCGCAAAGCCACCAGCACCGCCAACCGACGAAGAGATTAATGATGCATTACGAGACGAACTCAAGAATGGTTCGAGCAAAAAAGATGCTGCTGCAAAAGTTGCCGCCAAGTACGGCATACAAAAGCGTCATGTATACGAACTTGCATTGATGCTCAAATAATTACTGTTTTGGCACGAGGCCAATCTGGCGCGATTGCGCCACAAGTGTGTCGGTTGAATCCCAAATCTCACCATCTTCTTCAAACATTCCACCCTGCACCACGTGTGCGGTAAATACGCAACGCAATGGTCCAGGTGCAGGAATTGCGCGCACGTGCACAGTGAGTTCAACAGTTGGCACCCAGCCAGCCACGGTCATCACTTGAAACACCGGTGGCGGAAATGAATCTGCGATGAGCAGTAGCGACAATGTGTCGATCGGTCGGTCATCTGCAAAGTTGACCCATCCACGCACAATGGTTTTGCCACTTTGTTCGCCGCGTGCAAAGCCAGTGTCATCAGGGTGAAGCCAGATATCGAGCTTGTCCATCAGCCCCATGCTGAAACCTGGGCCTGATGCAGGTCGTCGCGAACATTCGGTCATTGGTGGCAAGACTGGCGGCGCAATGTCGACGTGGAAAAGAGCAGTAGAAAATTCGTTACGATCTACTGCTTCACCAAACGCTCCAATTACTCGCACCGCTTCTCGCCCGCTTTGGTGCATCGCAGCAGAAACAGTGCAAAACGATTTGCCTCGCTTCACCACTTCTGTCGCTATGTGCACTTCACCCGGTGGCAACGGTGCCAAATAATGAGCGGTCACCGACATCGGGTCTTGGCGTTGTGAAGCGTTGCGCATCGCTGATGCAACGAGTGCCATCACATATCCACCGTTTGCATTGCCTCGAATGTCCCATCCGTCGTGCACAACTCCTGAATACTCACCATTTTGTTGTTCGTGCACTGCAGTTGCTAAATCAAAGGCAAATGTCATCTGTTCAGACTATTAGTGTGGAGACGTGACAAAGTTCAGTTCGACGACACCTATTTATTATGTGAATGCCCAGCCGCACCTTGGTCACGCGTATACGACGATCATTGCCGATGCGGTTTCACGCTGGCACAGGTTGCTAGGTGACGACGTGCATTTGCTCACCGGCACCGACGAGCACGGTCTCAAGATTCAGCAAGCAGCAGACGCTAAGGGAGTAACACCCCAAGCATTTGCCGACTCAATCGCGCCACTTTTTGAGCAAGCCTGGCAGCGACTCAACATCACTCATGACGACTTCATTCGTACAACCGAAAAGCGCCATGCAGTTGGCGTGCAAAAACTCTTGCAGGCTTGCTTCGACGCCGGTGACATCGAGTCTGATGTGTATCAGGGCCAATACTGCGTTGCATGCGAGGCCTACTTTCTGGAAGACGAATTAGAAAATGGCAACTGCCCTATTCATCACACCAAAACGACTTATGTAGAAGAGGAAAATTATTTCTTCCGCTTGTCACGCTTTGAAGACCGTTTGCTCAAATGGTACGCCGATCACCCGCAAGCCATCACGCCCGGCTTCCGCATGAACGAAGTAATCGGCTTCATCAAAGGTGGACTCAACGATTTTTCGATCAGTCGCAAAACACTCACATGGGGCATTCCACTTCCATGGGACAAATCGCATGTGGCTTACGTGTGGTTTGATGCCCTCGCCAACTACATCACTGCACTTGGTTATGGCACAGACGAAAAAGCGTTTACCGATAGATGGCCAGTTGATTATCACTTCATCGGCAAAGACATCATTCGCTTTCACTGTGTGTATTGGCCTGCAATGTTGATGTCTGCAGGTATCGAGCTTCCTAAGGGTTGGGCAGTTGGCGGTTGGCTGCTTGTTGGCGGCGAAAAGATGAGCAAGACAACTGGAAACGTTGTCAATCCTCTCGACCTTATTGACGACATCGGCGTAGACGGTTTTCGCTATTACGTTCTTGCAGACACCGCGTATGGCAACGACGGAGACTTCACATATGAAGGTCTAATTAGTCGTTACAACTCGGACCTTGCCAACAACCTTGGCAACCTTGCTGCACGCATTGCCACAGTTGTTGAAAAGAAATGTGGTGGCCTTGGCCCAAAGCCAACGATCGATAGTCCGCTCGCACAAATTGCTGCAACAGCAGTGAGTGAAACCAAAGATGCGTGGGCGCAGGTGCAACCGAGTAAGGCACTTGAAGCAACGTGGAACTTGATTCGCGCAACAAACTCGCATCTCGAAAACAATGAGCCATGGAAAATGGAAGTTGGCGATGCAGTTGACCGCGTAATGGGAGATGCTCTCGAGGCGCTGCGCATCGTCACGATCTTGGCTAACCCTGCTTTGCCGACGAGCACGCAGGAAATCTGGAGTCGCATTGGCCTCACGGGCTCGATCACCGATTTGCGTATCGATGCCGACACCAAGTGGGGCCAGTACCCAGGTGGCGTCACAGTTGTGAAGGGCGATCCGCTTTTCCCACGCAAAACTGCATGACGAGTCAGACGATGCAACCAATCGAGTGGATCGACACACATTGCCATGTGTATGAAGAAACAATTCCTGGCGGTGCCAACGGAGCATTGCAAGCCGCGCGTGATGCAGGCGTAACAACAATGATCGTCATTGGCACCGATGCCACTACGACACAGCAAGCAATCGCTATTGCAGCAGCGCACAGCGATGTGTGGGCAACCGTTGGCCTTCACCCTCACGACGCCAAGCTTGGTCTCGACACAGTGTTGCCATTTGTCGACGCACCACGCGTAGTCGGAATCGGCGAATGTGGTCTTGACTTTTACTACGACCATTCGGATCGTGATGTGCAACGCGATGTGTTTGCCGCACAAATTGATTTAGCCAACAAACACAACTTGCCACTAGTCATTCACACACGCGAAGCGTGGGCAGACACATTCGACGTACTCGACAGCGTTGGCGTACCCGAGCGCACGATCTTCCACTGTTTTACTGGCGGCGAGAACGAGGCCCGTGAGTGTGTAAAGCGCGGTGCGTACATTTCTTTTTCTGGAATCGTTACGTTTAAAACTGCAGACGACGTTCGAGAAGCTGCGTTGTGGTGTCCACCAGAAAATATGTTGCTCGAAACCGACGCAC
>WLKU01000143.1 GCA_009701105.1 Actinomycetota bacterium
ATGTTGGCGGAGAACTCTTCAAACCGCTTATTGATGTTCGCCGTGTGATCGTCAAAGCGTTTGTCCATGGCGTCGAAGCGTTTGTCGATGTTGGCGGAGAACTCTTCAAACCGCTTATTGATGTTCGCCGTGTGATCGTCGAAGCGTTTGTCTATAGCTACAAAGCGTTCGTTCATCGCTTCGAAACGAAGATTCATCGTGCTTTGGAGCCAATCAATCTTTGACTCGATATGCACGAACCCGGTGCGTGTTTCGGTTACGAAACCTCTGAATTCGGAGTAGGTAACAAACTCTTCATTTCCTGCTGAATTACTCATTGGCTGGAAGACTCTCTGGATTGCGCTAGTTGACATGTATTACCCTTTCGATGGTGATTCTCGATAGGGATGTGTACGCGAGTTTGCAAATGTGACGTCATTTCTCAGATCGTTACACAGTTGTTGCTCTGGCTGTCAAGTACCCCAAACCTTTATGGGTGCAGGCCTCGCATGCGGTGCGCATCGGCAATGGTCTTGACACCCAAGACGGTTGCAGCCAAACGGTTTGGCAACTTCGTTTCTTGAGTAAATGCATAGAAGCGTTCAAACGCAGCGCGCATCAAATCAATGACTCGAGCATTCACCTCGTCTTCGTCCCACGTGAGGTGAGCAAAGTTTTGGCATTGCTCAAGGTACGAGCACGTCACACCACCAGCGTTGGCATACACATCGGGGATGACGACAACGCCCATGTCGGCCAAAATGAGGTCAGCTGTTGGGGTGAGCGGACCATTTGCGCCCTCTACAACAAGCTTTGCTTTCATGCCGTTTGCCTCGGCTTCGCCTACTGCTTCACCAAGTGCACACGGCATCACGATGTCGCAATCGAGACCAAATACCGCAGTAGAACCAGCAAGGCCTCGAGCAACGACCTCACCTACGCCGGTGTCACAAACACTGCGCGCACCTTCGCGCATGGCTTTGTCAATCTTCGCAAGGTCGAGTCCGCTATCGGAATGAATTGTTCCGCCAACATCAGAGAGCCCAACTATGAGAGCACCGCGAGCAGATGCGAGTCGTGCAGCCCATGAGCCCACTTGCCCGTAGCCCTGAATCGCAATCTTTTTGCCAGCCAATGAAGTGCCCATCTTGCCGAGCATCAGTGCAGCGGCTTCAACAACGCCACGACCAGTTGACGATTCACGACCGAGCGATCCACCAAGTTCGATTGGTTTGCCAGTGACAACTCCAGGCGTTGCATGACCGACACCTGTTGAGTATTGGTCCATGATCCACGCCATGATCTGCGAGTTGGTGCCTACGTCTGGTGCGGGCACGTCGCGGTCTGGGCCGAGAAATGAGGCGATCTCCGAAACATATCGGCGAGTGATTCGCTCAATTTCACCAATCGAATATTGCTTTGGATCAAATCGCACACCACCTTTTGCGCCACCGAGTGGCAGGTTGGCAATTGCGGTCTTAAGTGACATACCAATAGCGAGTGCAACCACTTCATCACGGCTTACTTCGTGGTGATAACGAATACCACCCTTTGCCGGGCCGCGAGTGGTGTTGTGATGCACTCGCCATCCAACAAGTTGGTCTCGTGTTCCGTCATCGCGGCGAAATGGAATTGCCACTTCGATGATTCGTCTTGGCGTAACGATCGTCTCGATCAAGCCATCTTCCAAATTCAGCCACTCGCCAGCCTCACGAACACGAAGTTCGGCTGCTTCGAGTGCCGAGTAGGTCTTATATGACGCCATTGTCATACTGTTCCTTTCAGCAACGTTGCTGCCAACAGACTAGACCATTTAAGTCTCTGGTTGGGTTTGTTCAGGTCACGCGAGAGTCGGATTCCACCACATCTTCGTACTTTCGAGTCTTGATCAGTTCTCGAATGCGTGCAAAGCCTTCCCAAATTTCAATGTAACTGGTGGGTAATGGCGACATCGCTACACGAATACAGTCAGGCTCCCTAAAATCCACGATGACATTTGCAAATTGTCGTAGTGCTTGCGACATTCGTCTTGCTTCTGGATGGCGGATGGTGATGTGCCCACCACGTCTATTGGCATCGCGCGGGGTAATCACACTGCATCCAAGTGGTGCAAGCCACGCATCATGCAGGGCCAACATCATTTCGGTACCAGTCGCTGCTTTTTTAGCAATTGCCGTCAATCCGGCGCGTGCAATCATTTCAAAAGACGTCTGTACACAACGCAGTCCGATGATTGATGGGCTTGCGATCTGAAAGCCGCGAATGGTGGGCGAGCGGTCAAAACCCTGTGCCATCGCAAACTGGTCGTCTTGAGCAAACCATCCCTGAATTGGAACATGCAACTCTTGTTGTAATGACTTGCTGACGTAGAGCCAGCCAGGTGAACCAGGGCCAGCATTTCCATACTTGTACGTGCAGCCGATTGCAAGGCCGGCGTTATCGCGATCGAGTTGCATCGGCACCACACCAACTGCGTGGCTTGCATCCCAAACACAAAGTGCGCCAGCATCGCGGGTCATTTGTGAAATGCGAGCGATGTCATGTAGTGCACCCGAGCGGTACTGAATTACCGAAAATGTAACGAGAGCTACGTCATCGTCCAAATACGGTGCCAACATTTCTGGTGTCACGCACTCTTCGCCATCCTCGTCGTTGATCAAAACCAATTCGCATCCAAGTTCTTGGCAGAGGCCTTCCAAGATGTAGCGGTCAGTCGGAAAATTGGCTGTATCGCTAATAACTTTGTGTCGCCCTGGTCGGGCGGTGATGGCGGCATGGCAAAGTTGATAAAAGTTGACGCTCGTCGTGTCAACAGCCAGCATTTGTCCGGGTTCCACGCCAAGTGTTGCTCGACCAATCAGATCGCCCGTGCTTTGTGCCTCATCGATCCACGAGTTCCAACCAGACACCATCTGTGCACCCCACTCATTGTGCAGGTAATCGTTGACCACTCCAATGGTTGCAAGGGGAAGGCGTCCCAACGAGTTGCCGTCTAGGTAACACACGTCTTCGTCGGTGATCACAAACTCTTGACGAAAACTCGCCAGTGGATCTGTCGCATCAAGACCCTCTATAAATGCTCTTGACGTAAAGTTGCTGCTGCTCGATGACATACGCTCATCGTATGTCAAACACGCAGCCAGCGATCACGTATACCTCATATCTCAAAATAGAAGAGATCTTGCAGTTGCAGCAGCCACTTTCTGATGGCCCCGAACATGACGAATTGCTCTTCATCATTATTCACCAGAGTTACGAGTTGTGGTTTAAATCAATTCATCATGAAATTGCTCGCGCGCAAGTAGTTCTCGAGACCGGCGACACTCATACTGCGCTGGGATTACTCGGGCGAGTGCGCACGATCATGAAAGTGTTGGTGAGTCAGGTCGACATTTTGGAGACAATGACTCCGTTGCAGTTCAATTCATTTCGTGATCGTCTAGAGGCCGCAAGTGGCTTTCAATCTGCGCAGTTTCGTGAACTCGAAGCGGTGTTTGGTCGACGCGATACCGGAATGATCGACCATCTGCCTACTGGCGATCAGCGAGATCGTGTGAGTGCAGCAATGAACCGACGTTCGTTATGGGACTCAGTGTTGAAGTATTTGGTTGCGCGCGGACACCAAGTTCCTGATGCCACAATCAACCGAGATATGACTATCGAATATGTGGCAAACAAAGATGTGCAGCGGGTTATTGCCAACGCCTACCGTTCAGACCCTGAGACGGCGTTGTTGCTCGAACGACTTGTCGATATCGACGAGGGTTTACAAGAGTGGCGATA
>WLKU01000144.1 GCA_009701105.1 Actinomycetota bacterium
GAATGAAAGTTGTGCAGTCTGCAGACCAAGTGCAAGAAGCAATGGACTCTGCTCAACGTGAATCAAAAGCTTTCTTTGGTCGCGACGAAATCTATGTTGAGCGCTACCTCACATGGCCACGCCACATCGAAGTACAACTCGTTGGTGACAAACACGGAAATGTTGTGTGGGTTTCTACTCGCGACTGCTCTGCGCAACGACGTCACCAAAAACTGATTGAAGAAGCCCCAGCACCAGGTTTGCCAGACGGCATGGAAGAAGCAATGGGCGCAGCGGCTGTTAAAGCAGCCAAAGCTGTTGGTTATTACAACGCCGGCACTGTTGAGTTCATCTACCAAGACAACGACTTCTTCTTCCTCGAAATGAACACTCGTTTGCAAGTTGAACACCCAGTCACTGAAGTGATCACAGGCATCGACTTGGTTGAGTGGCAAATACTTGTTGCTTCAGGCGAAAAATTGCCGATGACTCAAAAACAAGTTGCTGCTCGCCGCAATGGCCATGGCATCGAAGTGCGCATCAATGCCGAAAACCCAAGTGGCGGAAAATTCTTGCCTTCACCTGGCACCATCACCACACTCACTACACCAGACGGTTTCGGTACTCGCTTCGACGGCGGCTACGAAGCCGGCGACACTGTCAGTCAGTACTACGACAATCTTGTTGGCAAATTGATTGTGTGGGGCAAAGACCGCGACACTGCGATTACCCGCACCATTCGCGCACTTGAAGAAATGGTGATCGTTGGAGTGCACACCACCATTCCTGCCGACTTAGCAATTTTACGCCACCCAGATTTCTCTGCCATTACACACTCCACAAAGTGGGTGGAAGAGACACTCGATTTATCACAACTTGTTTCGCATGCGGGCGCAGCGCCAGTAGACGACGATCAAGACTTGGTTGAACGCTCGACCACTGTCGAAGTCAACGGCAAGCGATTTGACGTCAAGATGTGGGTGCCCGAATTTGCAATCGGCACTGCCAAAAAGACCAAGAAGCCAACTCGCGGTTCGGGTGGCGCAGGCGGTGGCGCCGCAAGCGGTGCTGTAACTGCACCAATGCAAGGCACCATCGTCAAAGTGATGGTAGAAGTCGGTCAAACAATTGCCGTTGGCGATGCAGTTGTGGTGCTTGAGGCGATGAAAATGGAAAACCAAATCACCGCCGAAAAGGCTGGAAAAGTCGCCAAAGTCAATGTGACCGCAGGCGACAAAGTTGGCTCCGGCGACGTGCTCGCCGTTATTGAGTAGCAAAACTAGTAACACCACATCAAGCTCGCGCGACTAGTTTGTGAGCGTGACTTCAAGCCCCGAATCGGCCGAAAACGGCGACAATCTCGATCCAATCCAAACCTCGAGCGGCCTCGCCGCCGAGATGGCGCGCCGACTTGACAACATTGCTGCCCTTCGCGCGCAGGGAACCAACCCGTATCCGTATCGGTTTGATCGCACTCACACACTTGGCGAAATTCGTACTGCGCACGGTGCGCTCGAAGCAGGCAATGAAACCACTGAGCACGTCACCATCGCAGGTCGAATCATGCTCAAGCGCGATCAGGGCAAACTCATTTTCTGCACTCTTCGCGATCGCACCGGCGACATTCAGTTGTTTGTGTCCAAAGCAATTGTTGGCGATGACGCATTTGATGCCATCAATAATTTTGACTTAGGCGACTGGGTTGGTGTGAGCGGCTTGGTGATGACAACACGCAAGGGTGAACTGTCGGTCAAAGTTGACAAAGCTGAACTACTCGCAAAGGCTGTGCGCCCAATGCCCGACAAATGGCACGGCCTCACCGACGTCGATACTCGTTACCGCCAGCGTTACGCCGACCTCATCATCAACGAAGAGGCGCGTCGCACTTTCGAAATCCGTCATGCAACGATTGCCAGCTTTAGAAAGACTTTGCATGACAACCAATTCATCGAAGTAGAAACTCCGGTTTTGCATATGGAAGTTGGCGGTGCTCACGCTCGCCCATTCATCACACATCACAACACGCTCGACATGCAACTCTTTTTACGCATCGCTCTCGAGTTGCACCTCAAGCGCTTGATTGTTGGTGGTATGGAGCGCGTGTTCGAGATCGGCCGCGTGTTTCGCAACGAAGGCATCTCTACGCGCCACAACCCAGAGTTCACGATGATGGAGAGTTACCAAGCATTTGGCGACTACAACGAAGTCATGACTCTTACCGAACAACTCATAACGAATGCAGCCCGTGAAGCCACTGGTAGTTCAGTAGTCATCATCAATGGACAAGAATTTGATCTTGCTCAACCATGGCGCAAGGCGCGCATGATCGACTTGGCTGGTGAGAAGGTTGGCGAAACACTGCATCCGTCAATGGACGTCGATGCTGTCCGCAAGATCGCAGCCAAACACAAGATCAAAACTGATGCTCACTGGGGTTCGGGTCGCATCATCGAAGAGATCTTTGCCGAACTCGCAGAAGGTGAACTACAAGAGCCAACATTTGTGACAGGACACCCTGTCGAGATCTCGCCACTTGCACGAGCCGACCGCAATGACCCGCATCTCACCGAGCGATTCGAATTATTTATTGGAGCACGCGAGCTCGCAAATGGTTACAGCGAGTTAAATGATCCCGTCGAGCAACGATTGCGGTTCGAAGACGAGCAAAAAGCCAAAGTCGCTGGCGACAACGAAGCCGGCAGCATGGACGAGGACTACTTGCGCGCACTCGAGTTTGGAATGCCGCCGACTGCAGGCCTTGGAATTGGTATTGATCGACTTGTCATGTTGTTGGCAGCTGCTGGTTCAATCAAAGATGTGATTCTGTTCCCGACACTTCGCCCAGAGGCTAAGTAGCCGTGGCCGCTTCACCTTCCACCCCCACAAGCGCCTGGGGCGTTGGGCTGGCAACGATTGCTGCAGATGGCACCACCCTTGACACTTTCTTTCGTCATTTGGGTTTAGGAACTGAAGTCCCGAGTGGTACTCCAACCGAAACTCAGTCAGCGACTGATGAGCGCCGTGGAGTCGCCATTGTTCCTACTTCCCTTGTCATCGACACCCAAGCAGCACCGACAAGCGCAACTGATGTCTACCTACGCCTGCATCTGCTCTCGCACCGCTTGGTTGAGCCGCGCACGATCAATCTTGACGGTGCATTCGGATTACTCACCAATGTCGCTTGGACATCAATCGGTCCAGTTGCTATCGACACGCTCGACGATGTCCGCTACAACTTGTTGCGCCAAGGCCAGCACCTCGTCGTGCACGGAGTTGACAAGTTTCCTCGCATGACCGATTACGTCGTGCCATCTGGTGTTCGCATTGCAGACGCCAGCCGTGTGCGCCTCGGAGCGCACTTGGCAAGTGGAACAACAGTCATGCACGAAGGTTTTTGTAACTTCAACGCCGGCACACTCGGCGCATCTATGGTCGAAGGTCGTATCTCGGCCGGCGTTATTGTCGGCGATGGATCCGATATTGGTGGCGGAGCATCCATCATGGGCACACTCTCTGGTGGCGGCAAAGAAATGGTGACAGTTGGCAAAAAGTGTTTGCTCGGTGCAAACAGCGGACTCGGTATTTCTCTTGGCGACGAATGCATCATCGAAGCCGGTCTCTACATCACCGCAGGCACGCAAGTGAAGTTGCCAGACGGCACTGTGGTGAAAGCACGTGAACTTTCCGGAGCGAGCGGCTTGCTGTTTCGCCGCAATAGCCAAAGTGGTGCAGTCGAAGC
>WLKU01000145.1 GCA_009701105.1 Actinomycetota bacterium
AGAAATGCGCAAGACCGATCGTGAGCGCGCAGCACTTTCATCCGAACTCGAGCGCGCTCTTGCCACCAACCAACTCTTTGTTGTTCATCAGCCAATCGTCTCGACCCACACCGGTCGAGTCGCTGGCACCGAGGCACTGCTGCGCTGGAATCACCCAGAGCGCGGAGTACTTACGCCTCCAGTATTTCTCGAGATGGCTGAAGAGTCTGGTGCCATTGGGCCAATTGGTGACTGGGTAGTGCGCCAGGCGTGCACCGATGCACGCTCGTGGATGGACGCGCACATTGTGGACGGGTCATTTGTTGTGCACGTCAATGTGTCGGCTCGCCAACTCAGCGACTCTGGATTTGTAGAACGAGTGATGGGATCGTTGCGGGAAACAAAGCTTGAACCATTTCATCTCGCTCTCGAAATCAACGAAACCACAATGCTCAATGACAACCCCGCCATCATGCGCACACTCAATGCGCTCAAGCGCCAGGGCGTCAAACTCGCCATCGACGACTTCGGCACTGGATATTCATCGCTCGCTCATCTGCGCGATTTTCCTGCAGACTTCCTCAAACTGGATGGAACGCTTGTGCGCGATATTGGGTTGCAGGGTTCGGATGATCCGATTGTTCGCTCAATCATCCAATTGGCACACTCGCTCAACATGTCAGTGATTGCCGAGTGGGTGACGAGCGATGATCAAACGCAACGGCTACGACTATTGGGCTGCGACTTTGTGCAGGGCAACCGCATTGGCGAACCCGTTATCGCAACAGAAATTGCTCCGCTCGTGCAATCTCGCACTACACACCACTAAGAATGAGCATGAAGCATGACTAGTCAGCGCGATCTCAAATTTGGATGGTTGTCCCCCGTCATCGGTAACCGTTGGAGCGACCATCAACCCATCGTGATGTTTCAGGAGCGCAATATTTTGCCAACCGCTCTGCAACATTTTGATTCGCTTTGGATTGCTGATCACTTCTATGGATTTGATGCGAAAACAGATCCATTTATGGAAGCATGGACAACGCTGACGTGGCTTGCTGCCAAGTTCCCCAATGTTTTGTTGTGCCACCATGTGCTCGGGCAGGGATACCGCAATCCGGCGCTCACAGCAAAAATGGCTGCAACATTGCAGATGTTGTCGGGCAACAGGTTCATACTTGGTGTTGGGGCTGGCTGGCGAGACGATGAGTACAAGGCCTACGGATACGAATTTCCGCGACCAGCTATCCGTTTTGCAGAACTAGAAGAAATGATTCAGATCTGTCGATTGATGTGGACGCAGGATGCTCCAACATTTACTGGGAAACACTTTCACATCACCGAGGCAGCAGCGCCGCCCAAGCCCGAAATAGTTCCACCTGTATGCATTGGTGCATACGGCGAACAAATTGGTTTACCAATGGTTGGAAGATTGGCAGACATGTGGAACGCATCAACGCAAGGGAGCGCAGAGCGATGGCTCGTTAAGCGCGACATCGTTCGTGCATCTGCAGAAAAATCTGGGCGTAACCCGAGCGACATCCACATCTCGCTGACTGTCGAAAAGCCCCTTCCAAATACCGATGAAGAGTCAGAGATTCTTCGAACCGAATTGCAAACTATGACTGACCACGGTGTCGAACATTTTGTAATGGACTTCGGTCACCCGCAGTCAACAGAGCCAGTTATGCGCTTTGTCGAACAAGTAATGCAGCCAATGAAGGCTGCGCGCAAATAACTAACCTGCCGGCTGGATTTCGGGTCGCGGCCCGCTGCCGTTGAAGAACGCAAGTAGCGGTGCGGCATCCTCGCCCAATTGCAACACAGAGTTTCCATTAATAGTGTCGCCATAAACCGACAGCGGAAATGATGCGACATTGCCGCTCGCTGCTGGTCTCATCTTTTTTGCAAACTCAATAAGGTTAAGTTGCTCGTCAACAACGATCGCGCCCAAGCCTCCGTTCATCACTTTGCCAACCGAAAATGGATTCCCCACAACGCCAAGCACTGCGCTTTTTGCGAGCGCCTCGACAAAAGAGCGTTGTCTCGCAGTTCGACCAATGTCGGATGAGCCGTCGATCTGCCACTCGCCATCGACCTTTTGCTCGAAGAATCTGCTCCTGGCAAATGCAAGCGCTTCCACTCCATCCAAAGATGAGCAACCTGGTTTCATAAACAAGCCAGTGTGCTTATCGCGTGAAGGATGGTCGACACAGACCGATACGCCACCAACCGAATCAACAATTTTCTTGAAACCTTGAAAATCTATTTCAACATAATGATGTATTGGCACTCCAAGTGCGCTCTGCACAGTGCGCACAAGCACATCGGTGCCGGCTTGATAGGCGGTATTGATGCGCTGAAAGTCTTCACCACCGCCAATTGCAACCCATAAGTCGCGAGGTATCGACAGTAACGAAACCGAACCTGATTTTTTTACGTAGTGCATCACCATCAACGTGTCGCTGCGTTGGCCACCGATATCGCCCTCTGCCCCAACGGCGTTGAAGTCTGCATCAGATGGGTCTGCACCTGCTCGAGAGTCAGAGCCAACAAGCAAATAGTTTTCAAACAACGGGTCGGGTGCTGATAGTGCCGAAGTTGCAGTTGTCTCACGCCGAATCCCATCGAGTTGGGCATGCACATTACGTACGATCCCAAACGCGCCTGCAACTGCTGTAACGAGTGCGGCAACGGCAGTGATGATTAACCGTGTTGAGCGCTTGCCACGAGTTCGTGTTTCAGGACGATGTACCACCACTGTTAGACGCTAATCGCTCTGAACGAAAGAGCATGATCACTGCGCCCGCAGGTGCACCACATCACCAGTGTCGATCTGATGAGTTCTCCCCGTGTCATCAACCACTTCAAGCCGACCGTCAATCAGCACATTTGATGCACGACCAGTCACCACGTGGTTGGCCATCTCTACTCGTACTTCTTGGCCAAGTGTCATGAGATGAGCCACATATCTCGCGTGTAGTTGTGCCGGATCAAGACACTCGAGAACATCAATGTGCCCCAACATTGCTCGCAGCAAATCGGTAGGTGTGGTTTGAACGTTGTGAGATGCACTGTTGAGCGAAACCGCATCTGGTGGCGCCCACCCAATGTTGACGCCTATGCCAACGACAACAAAATCGGCTGCACCTTGCGCCAAGATTCCAGAAACTTTTTTGCCGTCGATCAATAAATCATTTGGCCATTTCATCTGTGGCTTCACAGCGACAAGTTGTTCGCTCGCGAGTGCAGCCGCCATTCCTACAATCTGCGTAAATTGATGAGTTGGTCGCACGATCGTGTCTGCAAAACGAAACAAAAGTGAGACGAGCAAATTGGATCCGGGCTCAGCAACCCACGTGCGGTCAAGTCTGCCCTTTCCTGCACTCTGAAATTTGGCCATCAAGACGCTGTGGTGTGCTGCACCACCATGCGCACTCGCCAGTAGATCTGTGTTGGTGCTGCCAGTTTCAGCGACAACGGAAACCCACCAACCATTGGGCCATGAGCTCGTGTTTTCGGGCTGGTTGGGAGAAAGAGTGTTCATCAGGTAAAGATAATAAGCCGTGTTGAAAAAGATCCTGATAGCCAATCGAGGCGAAATCGCCGTTCGCGTCATCCGTACCGCCCGAGAAATGGGTATCGCCACGGTTGCCGTGTATTCAGAGCTCGATCGCAATGCCCTGCATGTGCG
>WLKU01000146.1 GCA_009701105.1 Actinomycetota bacterium
CAGATCGTCGACCTAGACGATTTGCTCTCACGCGTGATTGCCGACATGCGTGCTGACGCCGGCTATGCAGAGGCTGTGCGTTTTCGATTCAAGCACTTGTTCGTTGACGAAGCCCAAGACATGAACCCGCTGCAATATGCACTGTTCGAAGAAATTCGCGGTGGTCGCCCAGACGTATTTGTCGTCGGAGACCCGCTGCAGGCCATCTACGGATGGAACGGCGCTGATCGCATGTTGTTCGACACTCTTCCCGATGCACTCGGGCATACAACGGTCCTCAGCCTTCCAAACAACTATCGCTGTTCGCCGCATATTGTGCACGCTGCGCGCCACGTCGCTTTACAAACCGGCGAAGCATTCGAGATCGAAGCAGTTCGCGAAGATGGTCCTCACATTCGCATCGCGGGTTTTGATGATGAGCAGGAAGAAGCCGACGGCATCGCGTCGCTGCTGTGGCAATATGCGCCTACGGCCGGCGCACATCCATGGCAATCGTGCGCAGTGCTCGTGCGCACCAACACTCAACTTGTAGCCATTTCCAAAGCGCTCACTCGCGCTGGTATTCCAATTGGATCAACTCGCCAGCCTCCAGAGATCACTGCCGCCATTGCACTTGCGGCTCAGTCAACAAGCCGACACGGCCTCACCACGTGGGCCGCAGACATCTCCAACGAGTCGACCGACGAAGCCGAACGAACTGTTGCCGAAATGGTGCGACAATTTGTGCAGCAAGACACAATCGGCACTGTTGATGGCCGTGCGTTCAGCGCGTGGGTTGCAGCAAATGCAACTGTTTCCCACCCAAAGGCTGGAGTCGACCTACTTTCATTTCACGGCGCAAAGGGCCGCGAGTGGGACTGTGTTGTGATTGCTGGTGCCGAAGTTGGCCTGCTACCTCATGGCTCCGCAACGTCGACAGATCAAAAACGCGAAGAAGTACGACTCGCATATGTTGCAATCACGCGCGCTGCCCACCAACTGTTTGTCACGTATGCCCGCAAGCGAAACACCCGCAATGCCGGCATCAGTCCTCTCTTGCAAGACATGCCAACATCACTTGACATGCCCGTTGCGCCAATGCCAACCTTCTCACGTTTGGCACGTCGGGCCTCTAATGATCCAGATTTGTTGGACGACCTGACTACCTGGCGCCGACATCTCGCGCGATCCTTGTTTCAACAACCAGCCGGTATCTGCAGCGACGAAGAACTCAAGAAGCTTGCAAGTGCGCAACCAGCAGACCGCGAGATGACTATTGACGACTTGGCTGCCGTGATGGGAAAAAGTATGGCGCAACGCATTGCACCAGCAGTGCTACCGCTTTTTGAGCGTCACGCATCTCGCAACTGAGTCAGACGCTCAAAAATCTCTGGTCGCATAGACACAAAGATTCCCGTCGCCTCCGCGCACAGTGTCTCGCCGTGATACAACGATCCGGTGGTGATGATCTTGCGCTTTTCGGTTGACGCAACAAATGCGCGAAACTCGAGTGGCTTATGGAGTGGTGTCGGTGCGCGATAATCGATTGTCAGGTTGACTGTCATGCCCGGATTGCCCGTGGTCGACTGAGCAACACCACACACTTCGTCAAAATATGCGGCAATCACTCCACCGTGCACACACCCTGGTGGCCCTTCATACGCCGACCCAAATGTGACATTGCCAACGACATTGATGCGACCATTTTCATCAGTTGACGTGGTGATCGTCATTGGCATCGCAATCGGGTTTATGGCACCAATAATTGGGCTGCGATCAAGAAAACTCGCACCTTCCACTGCGACGATCTCTTCTATTTCATTGCGAATAACTTGCGCTCGTTCGGCACGAATCTTTTCATCCACCGTCATTGGTGTTTGACGGACATGGAAACCTGCAAAGTTATTCGGCGTGTTGTTCGACATGTCGGCTGATCTACAGCTCCATCACAACGGGAGCATGATCGCTTGGCTTTTCACCTTTGCGAGCATTGCGGTCGACCACGGTCATTTTGGTGCGCTTGGCAACCGACTCGCTCACGAGTAACAAATCGATCCGCATTCCATGATTTTTATGAAACCCACCATCGCGATAGTCCCACCATGAAAACAACTTTGGTTCAGGATGTTGATCGCGATATATATCGGTAAGCCCCCATGCACAGAGATCGCTTAAAACTTCGCGCTCTGGCACACTCACATGGGTCGAACCAATAAGCGCTTCGGGATCCCATACATCGATATCTTCCGGCGCGATATTGAAGTCTCCTGTCACGATCACATCACCCGCTGGTTTGGCAATCTTTGCGACGTGCTGCTTTAGTTGCTTCATCCAGCGCAGTTTGTACTGATAGTGATCGTGCTCGAGTTCTCGACCATTGGGCACATAGACACACACAACAGTGATGCCACCGCATTCGGCGCTAATGATTCGTGCTTCGCCATCTGGTTCGCCAACTGCAAAGTTGTTGATCACATTGTCGAGTCCAACTTTGGACAAAATAGCCACACCGTTCCATTGACCTTGACCAAAATGTGCAGACTCGTAGCCCATCTCGTGAAACACAAGTGACGGAAAAACCGCATCCTTCATCTTGGTTTCTTGAATGCACAAAACATCCGGCTTATTTTCCAGGATCCATTGCTGCACGCGAGGCAATCTGGCTTTTAGAGAATTGACGTTCCATGTAGCGATCAGCACCGCAACAAACTACTACGCGACACTTATTTTTTCTTGGCGGGAGCCTTGCGTGCTTGCACGGCAGCTGGACGAGTTTGCACAGGTGCGGCGCGCTTCTTTTGTTTTTTCGCCCGTTTGGTCGGCGCGGCTGGAGCCGATGCAACCGTGGCCACAGACTTCTTGACTTCTGTCACTGGTCCAACAATGCCAACATCGATGCTGCGTCGTGAAGCAGTAAAGCTCGACACGACGAGTGAAACTTGCTGACCGATCTTGACAAAATCTCGTGCACTACGAGGTGCCGGATTAGCCATCAATCGCAGCGGCAGATAGCCAAGCACATTGCCAATGCGCACATAGACACCGTGTGCGGAGTACGTCTCGACTACTCCCTTTACTTTGCTGCCTATCTTGTATTTTTCGACGAACTCCAGAAATGGTGTGAGATCGTTTACCGCAGTTGTTGGTTTGGTCCGCGCACTTGCAGCTGGCGCCGCCGTTGCGGATGTAGTAGTCGCCTTTGTCTTGGCAGCAAGTTTGATGTTTGGAGGCGGTGTGCGCGGAATCGGCATCGGCCTGTTGGCTTCACGGCTTGCTTTCTTGACAGACTTTGCGGCCGATGGTCGTACTGGCAAGCGATCAATAAACACCCAGCCAACAAGTGGCACTGGTTTGCCACCCATTAATCGACCACCATCAAACAGCCACGGGTGATCTTGATGAAACTCTTGGTAACTGTCGTTGGAAACAACTGTTGCACCAATTTTTTTGGCAATGGTCAGCACAAACCCATCACCACGTCCGACAGCACCTGCAGGTGGCGAAACCAATTCGTTGTTGTCGATCGCGTCATTAAATTCGGCAACTTCGCGCTTATCGATGCGATGGCCAAACGTGGCATCCACAACCACCGTCACTTTGGTGTCGGGGTATTCGTTCATAAACGACAGCACGGCTTCGTGCAA
>WLKU01000147.1 GCA_009701105.1 Actinomycetota bacterium
ATCGTCAATCGCCGACTCAGACTCTCGGGAGACACTGCAATTGGCCTGTTGTTTGTGGGCATGCTTTCGCTTGGCGTACTCATCACATCTCGCTCACTTTCGCTCGTTGGCGATCTTGAAGAAATCTTGTTTGGCGATCTAGCCAATGTTGAGTGGTCAACGATCTCGATTCAATTCGTCGCACTCATTGGCGTTGTGAGCGTGTTTACAATTTGCAGACGTCCATTTTTGTTGTTGTCCGTGGACGAAGGTCTTGTTAACACATCAGGATTTTCGGCAAAACTGTTTCATAACGTGATGATGGCGATGGTTGCCACAACGATCATCGTGAGCTTTACAACAGTCGGAACACTTCTTGTCATGGGCATGCTGATCGCACCTGCTGCAACCGGAGCACTTTTTGCGCGCCGCGTTTCGTCGATGATCATGATCGCAGCACTTTCGGGATCGACATCGGTATATATAGGACTCCTCGCCAGTTATCACTACGACTTGGCTGCTGGTGCAAGCATCGTGCTCACCGCCGTGATCCTGTTCGCACTCTCCGCGATCTTTACCGAAGCTCGAAAGTCAATATCGCATCGACACGATGGTGACCACGAACCAGAACATCCACACGCACACGGACATGTACACATCTGATGGATAACAGCATGATTTCTGCCGAGCATCTGTGTGTCGGTTACAGCAAACGACCGGTGGTCGAGGGTGTCACACTCGATATGCAACCGGGCGAACTCTTGGTGCTTATCGGCACTAATGGTTCGGGTAAATCAACATTGCTCAAAACTTTGGCAGGATTGATTCAGCCAGTGCACGGAGAATTGCGAGTGCTTGGGCACCACGCGGGACAACTGCCAACTCGCGTTGCCTACTTGCCTCAACACCCTGTCTCTTCGCACACACTTCCGCTGCAAGTTCGCGACATGGTATCTATGGGTCGGTTTGCACACCTTGGCTTATTCAATCGCGCGACTGCAAGCGATCGAATAATCGTTGATCAATCGATGGTGCGCACTGGCATCGACAGACAAGCAAGCAAACCAATCCGCGATTTGTCGAGTGGCCAACAACAACGGACTCACTTGGCACAAATGCTCGCCCGTCAAGCCGAAGTACTTCTGCTCGACGAACCAACAGCAGGTCTCGACATCAACGGTCGCAAATTTGTGGCAGATCTTGTGTCAGCTGAGCGCGCCCGCGGTGTCACCGTAGTAATGGCAACACACGAATTAAAGGATGCTGAAGATGCAACATCAGTGATGTTGCTCGCACAACGCGTTGTGTCTGTGGGCCCACCAAATATTGCTTTGCGCGATGAATATTTGCGCGAATGTTTTGGTTTTACTCAGCCTCACTAACGCCCTCGAGCGCCAGTAACTGCTTTTTCATTTTGAGTCCAAGGGAATATCCACCGAGAGAACCGTCGCTGGCCACAACCCGGTGACACGGCACGATGATGGGGATTGGGTTTTTGCCATTGGCTGAGCCAACTGCGCGAAAGGCCTTGGGCTTCTTGATGTTGGACGCTTGTTGACCGTACGAAATTGTTTTCCCAAACGGAATACGACACAGAGCGCGCCACGCCTGCACTTGAAACTCCGTGCCAACAAGATCAAGATTCACATCAAATGATGTGCGCTTGCCTGCAAAATACTGCTCGAGTTGCTTTTTTGTTTTTATCAAAATCTCCTGAGCAGACGCATCTTTAGTGGTGACGACTTGCTTGGTGTTATTGCGAACGTCAATAGCAACAAGACCTTTACTCGAGGCCACAAGCGTCAGTTTTCCAACAGGTGACGACATAACCAGTGTGTTACGCACTGTTGGTTTAATTGTCATACAGATGATTCTAACCATTGAATCTAATACGTCCTAGCAACCTGTCACACTGGAGAGATGACCACAACAATCATGATGGACATTGAAAGCCCAGCCAAAAAGCGCATTGCTCTTGTTGCTCACGACAACATGAAAGACGAAATGCTGGAATGGGCCGCACATCACCGCACCGAATTGTCTCACCACGTACTTGTAGGTACTGGCACCACTGGTCGGCTTGTGCAAGAACACACCGGACTCGAAGTCGAGCGCCTACGTTCTGGCCCGCTTGGCGGTGACCAACAAATGGGCGCGCGCATTGCCGAAGGAAAGATTGACATCTTGATGTTCTTTTGGGACCCGCTAGAGCCACAGCCACACGACCCAGACATCAAGGCACTCTTACGTATTGCTGCAGTATGGAATATTCCTGTTGCGTGCAACCGTGCGAGCGCTGACTTTATTATTTCTTCACCACTGATCTCGCAGGTGTATCAGCGGCGAGTGCCCGAATACTTGTAATCGAGCCTCAAAAAACTGGTGGTGCCGGTGGTCCGTACTGGTTCATATTCGGATCACTGCGTTGTAAAGCAACAATAAAACCGACAAACGGAATAATTGACCACCAACCTCCACGGTTGGTGTCGTGCATACGGCGCCAGCCAACAGCAATTGACGGAATAATCATTGCGATTGAAAAGAGAGCTCCGATTGTTGAAAAAATTGCCGACGAAAGGTTGGCAGCAATAAGTACAAACAATTGCCAAAACCAATAAGCGGAACGAGAAGCTCTGCCGTTGAAGTTTGCGTAGTTTTGAAACCCAGACTTAATGGCGGTTTGAAAATTCACTCTTTGTCGCCCTGTGGCTTCGGCTCTTTTGGGAGCCCAAGCACGCGCTCACCCACAATGTTGCGTTGAATCTGGCTTGTGCCACCCCAAATGGTTTCAGAACGTGAGAAGAAGAATGTCGACATCATCGAGCTCACTGGGTATCCGTCTCGGCGCTTGTCGCGCAACGCACCTGGCCATGTGCCATCTGCTGGTCCAGCATTAATCAACATTGAGTTGGCGCCATTGATATCGAGTGCGAGCTCCATTGCTCGTTGGTGCATCTCGGTCCAAAACATCTTGTTGCTAGCGCCAAGTGCAAGTACACCCATGTCTTTCTTGTTTTCAAGTGTTGCGCTCAGTGATCGCAGACCGTTGTAACGCAAGATCTGAATCTTGGTGTAGTACTGCATCAATCGCTGACGAATGGTGTCGTCATTGATTGCTCCATTTTCTTTTGCTGCAACCGACATCAAACGAAACTCTTCTTCAAATCGGCGATAGCCAGTGGTCGCACTCATGCCGCGCTCAAACGCGAGCGTGCTGTTGGCTACCTTCCAACCATTGTTGATTCCACCAACTACGTTGTTCTTTGAGCAACGCGCATCGGTGAAAAATACTTCGCAAAACTCTGCAGTGCCATCGGGTTGCACAATGCCGCGCACTTCTACACCTGGTTGACGCATTGGCACCAACAAGTAGGTGATGCCAGCATGCTTCACTGCCGAAGGGTCTGTGCGGGTGAGCAAGAAGCAGTAGTCGGCGTGATGACCGCCGGTTGTCCAAACTTTTTGTCCGTTGATAACCCACTCGTCACCGTCGAGGACTGCAGTGGTCTTGAGGCTTGCCAAGTCACTACCGCTGTTTGGTTCACTAAAGCCTTGGCACCAGCGCATCTTGCCATTCAAAATTTGTGGCAAAAA
>WLKU01000148.1 GCA_009701105.1 Actinomycetota bacterium
ACGACATTGGTGCTGGCAGGTGTTGCAGTTACGTCAATGCTCACAGCAATCCAGGCATTCGTTTTGCAGCGCAATAGCGATGTCGTGCGTCAGGTGTACTCGTGGATTTTGGGCCGACTTTCGAGCGCAACGTGGGGCGATGTTCGCCTCATTCTGCCGTACGTCGTTGTCTCATCTGTTGTTTTGCTTTTGCACCGCCGCCTACTCGACGTGATGCGTGTTGGCGATGACGAGGCGCTTGCGCTCGGTATCAACGTGCGCAGAGTTCGCCTCATTGTGGTGTTGGCTGCCACTCTCGGTACCGCTTCGGTCGTGGCTGTCACCGGGTTGATTGGCTTTGTTGGCATCATCGTGCCGCACGCAGTTCGACTTCTTGTTGGTGCGAGCAATCGCGTAGTGCTGCCAATGAGCATGATGCTTGGTGCGGCATTTTTAGTGGCTGCAGACATTCCGAGTCGAGTGTTGGCGAGTCCGGCCGAAACACCGATCGGTGTTGTCACGGCATTTATTGGAGCACCATTCTTTTTGTTGTTGCTTCGCACACGGGATGTATCGAGATGACCGCAATTGGCTTTTGTGATCTCACGGTTTCGTACAACGGAACAAATGCGGTGGTGGGTTTTAATGACCTGTTGCATTCGGGTGAGTGGTTGTGTCTCATCGGCCCCAATGGTGCGGGCAAGTCATCCGTGCTCCGTGCAGCAGCCGGTCTAGTTTCTTACACGGGCTCCGTTGCAATTAATCAGACCGAAATTCCTGCGGCGTCTGCACGATGGAGAGCACAACATATTGCGTACGTGCCACAAGCACCCGTGATTCCAACCGACATGTCGGTTTATGAATACGTATTACTTGGTCGCAATCCGTACATCAATTACTTCTCGTCCGAAACCTCACATGACCGCGACGTGATTGATCGAGTCTTGAGTCGTCTTGATCTTGTGCAGTTTTCGGAGCGAAAGTTGGGCACTCTTTCCGGCGGCGAAATTCAGCGACTGGTAATTGCGCGGGCACTTGCACAAGAAGCACCGGTATTGCTGCTCGACGAACCAACGAGTGCGCTCGATATCGGCCATCAGCAACAAGCACTCGAACTCGTAGACAGTTTGCGTCGCGAACAAGGTCTCACAATCATTTCTGCAATGCACGACCTCACACTTGCTGGTTTATACGCAGATCGATTGGTGCTGATGCACGAAGGCCATCGAGTTGCAGAGGGTACGGCCAAACAGGTGTTGAAGAGCGAGACCCTTGCAGAGTTCTATGGCGTTTCGGCTCGTGTACATCACGAGCCAGATGGCACTGTTGTGGTGATTCCACAGCGCTCTTCTCACTTGTAAAGGCTCAGCCACTACCGTTGTTCGCGATGGTTGATTCAAGTCGAATTCTCAACGCTCAGGTAGTTGGATGCGCGGCTTCACATCAGCGGTTACTGCAGGCCCTCGACGGGCTTACCGATGAGCAATGTCGACAGCCATCGTTATTGCCTGGTTGGAGCCGTGGTCATGTGTTGAGTCACTTAGCAAACAATGCCTACAGCCATTTACGAATGTTTGAAGCAGCGAGCCGAGGCGAAGAAACCGAACAATATGAGGGCGGCAAGCCAACACGCGACGCCCAGATTGAGGCATGGTCGAGTCTCAGTGCACACGAACTAATTGGCCATGTACGTGCGAGCATTTATGCGCTTGAAGGAGCCTGGGCATCAGCGACTCCAACAACATGGACAGGTTTTGGCATCAAGTCGCATGCTGGAGGTGCGCGAGTAGCCATCACTGATCTGATGCTGATGCGCTGGTGCGAAACCGAAGTACACAGTTCTGATCTCAATCTTGATTATTCGTTTGAGAACTGGGACTCAACATTCGTTCGATTTGAGTTGGATCGACAACTCATGATCTGGAACAGTCGCAAATCAATGGGACTCACCGTGTTGCCCGAAGCTGCCGCCAAGTTGACGCCCAATCATCGTCTCGCATGGCTGCTTGGCAGAGTCGCTGTCGATGGGCTACCGGTCGTGGATCCGTACTGAGATGTTGTTGCGCAAACTGCTTGCAAGATGGGCATTCGTTATCGTTGCATTGCTCACGGTGCTTGCACCTGCGCAAGTTGCATCAGCCCATGCAATCTTGCTCACAAGTGAGCCGGCGCCGAGCGCAGTGCTCGATCAGTCGCCAACAGAAATCGCTTTGTTTTTCAATGAATTTGTCGACACCGTGTTTGGCAAAGTTCGAATTCTTGATTCGTCTGGCAATGATGTTCAAACAGTAAAGCCTGTTCGTGATGCGTCCAATAAATCAGTAGTTCGAGCACCGATCTCGCAATTGGAACCTGGCACCTATGTGGTGATCTGGCGTGTTGCCTCTGCTGACAGTCATCCCGTTCAGGGGTCGTTTACATTTCAAATTGGAAATACTTCAACAGATGTTTCGGCAATTAGTAATGGTCAAGTACTAGAGCGCCATGGCCTTGCCAGTTTGTTCGATGTCATTCGTTGGGTTACAAATCTCGGAATCGTTTTGCTCATCGGTGGCATTGGGCTATTGCAAGCAGTACGCACTGATCGTTTATCTCCACGTTCAACACTGGCACTGATGGGAGGTTGGGCATTTGCCGCATTGGGCACTCTTGAGGGCCTGATTGCGTATGGCCCACACATTTCGGGGTACAAGATCTACAAGGCAGTAGATCTTTCGTTGCTTTCAGAAACGCTGACGACGCAATACGGCAAGATGCAACTTGCTCGACTTGTGCTGTTGGGCATCATTGGAGCACTTATTGCTGTTATCCAGTTTCGTGGCACGTGGTGGTGGAAATTTGGAGCATGGGCATCGCTTGTGGGGATCACTCTCACCTTGTCATTGGCAGGCCACCCTGTCGCAACAAACCCAGTTGCGTTAAGCGTTGGTCTCGATATGTTGCACATGCTTGCCGTATCACTGTGGGTAGGTCCATTGATGATCATTGTGTATGACCGCAACATGTGGCTTGCAAATGACGAATCAACTTCGGCACCTTCATTGCGGTGGTTTTCTCGTACCGCTGGTTTTGCAGTGCCGGTCATCGTGGTTACTGGCGTAATTCAAGCGTGGCTGATGATGGATGGTTTTGGGCAAATATTGGAGACTCGCTACGGACGAACCCTCATCGTTAAGTCATGCCTCGTCATCGTTTTAATTGCACTCGGTGCAGTGTCACGTGTGGCAATGCAACGTAAGCAATCTGGCTCATTGCGCCAGTCAATGGGCATCGAAGTGTTGTTTGCGATCATCATCCTGACGATAACTTCGGCACTTGTCGCAATGCCACAAAAGGGAACCATCGAACCAGCACCGCTTTCGTCCACCATTTTCCAGGGGCAGATGATCGTTGAGTTGTCGCTTACTTCGGCGCGCGTTGGACAAAGCGAGGTTCATGTGGTGATTGCACGAGCAGACGGCACCTTTGTGCAGATTGACTCGGCTACTGCTCGTATGTCGATGCCATCTCGCAACATACCCAATGGCCCAATTGTTTTGTCAGAGACTGGGTC
>WLKU01000149.1 GCA_009701105.1 Actinomycetota bacterium
GAGATGGATGCAATTGTGCAGATCAATGCCAAAGACGGCGGTGTCGATGCACAAGATTGGAGCGAGATGCTCTTGCGCATGTACACGCGATGGGCAGAGCGCAGCAACTTTGCAATCGAGATTGGCGATATCTCACTTGGCACAGAAGCGGGTATTTTGTCAGCCGACTTCACAGTGCGTGGCCGATATGCGTATGGGCTGCTTACGTCCGAGCGCGGCACGCATCGTTTGGTACGCATTAGTCCGTTCGACAACCAGGGTCGGCGCCAAACAAGTTTTGCCAGCGTGCAAGTGTGGCCAATTCTTGAAGAAGCCGATGTCGAAATTAATGAAACTGATATTCGTATGGAAGTGTTCCGCGCATCAGGCGCTGGTGGACAGCATGTCAATAAGACATCGTCTGCAGTAAGACTCATTCACGAACCAACAGGACTCGTTGCGTCGTCGCAACAAGAGCGTTCGCAATTGCAAAACCGTGAGAGTGCGTTGAAGCGCCTCAAGACGATGGTCGCATCTCGGATCGAAGAAGAACGTGATGCTGTAATGAAAAAAATTGCGGGCAAGCCATCGGCGATTGGCTGGGGCAGCCAGATTCGCTCGTATGTCATGCAGCCGTATCAGATGGTGAAAGATGTGCGCACCGAGATTGAGAGCGGAAACATCGCAGGGGTTCTAGATGGAGATCTGAATCTCTTTATGGAGGGCTACCTCAGGTGGCGCCGTGCAAACTCCGATTCATAAACTAAACTGAGAGTTTGTCGCCTGGAAGGGGCCCCATGATCCGTTTGGAAAGTGTGACCAAGAGGTACGGCACCGAAACGGTGGCCGTTCGAGATGCAAGTTTCGATATCGCTAAAGGCGACTTCGTGTTCTTGGTCGGGCCATCCGGATCTGGCAAGTCGACGTTGTTGCGACTGATTAACCGCCAAGAGCAACCCGAGCGTGGCGAGGTGTGGGTGGCTGGGCAGAACGTCAACGAAATGGCCGAGTCGCGCGTTCCGTATTTGCGCCGCAACATGGGAAATGTGTTCCAGGACTACAAGTTGCTGCCCAACAAGACAGTGTTTGAAAATGTTGCATTTGCTCTCGAGGTCATTGGCAAACCACGACACGTCATCAATCGGCAGGTTCCGGTTGTGCTCGAGTTAGTTGGTCTTGCTGGCAAGGAAGATCGTTTTCCCGAGCAGTTGTCGGGTGGGGAGCAACAGCGTGTGTCAATCGCACGAGCATTTGTTAATCGACCCCTCATCATGTTGGCCGATGAGCCAACAGGCAACCTCGACCCAGCGACGGGCGAGGGCATCATGGCGCTATTGGAAGAGATCAATCGCACTGGCACGACGGTGGTGATGGCAACTCATGATCACCGCGTAGTGAATGCAATGCGCAAGCGCGTTATTCAACTTGACCGTGGTGTCATCGTGCGCGACCAAGAGCGCGGGGTGTACGAATGATCGCCCGTATTGCATATGCATTTCGCGAGATGTGGGCAAGCTTTAGACGCAACCTCACGCTTACTGTCGCAGCCATCCTTACTTCAGCGATCGCCCTGTTATTGGTGGGTACAACGTTTTTGATCCAACGTGCATTTGACAATCTGCTTGTGCAGTGGCGCGGAGACGTCGAGATGATCGTATTTGTGCGTAGCGACGCAACACCCGAGCAGATCTCGTTGATCGACCAGACAATTAAGGCTGCACCAACCATCATTGATGCTGAAAAGTTGCAGTACCTAGACAAGACACAAAGTTATGAAGAAGCAAAACGGATCTTTGTTGGAGATCCTGTCACCTTGAGTCTGTTGACCCCCGACAATATTCCGTCGCAGTTCAAAGTGGTGCCGATTACTCAAGACCCAGAACTTGTGCGCAGTTTGAGTGAGCAATATCGCTCGTTGCCTGGCGTGCAAGATGTGGCCCTTGCCGAAGATGAGTTTCAAGTGATCTCCACGCTGTCTCGTTTCGTGCGCACTGTCACATTGGTGATGTCGCTTGTCTTGTTGGTCGTAGCAGTAGGACTGATTTGGAACACGATTCGTACAGCGATGTTTGCGCGCAGGCGTGAAATAGAAGTGATGAAATTGGTTGGAGCAACAAACTGGTTTATCAGGGTTCCGTTTATGCTTGAAGGCTTATTGCACGGTTTGCTTGGGGGCATTGCATCTTGTGGCGGGCTGTGGGTACTCAACTCTGCATGGACCAATGGCGTCGCTGGGTTTAAGCCCGGTACAGGAATTAGTTCGCTCGTAGTCCCGTCTAGTTATTTGACGGGAGTGATGCTGATGATTCTTGCAATCGGTGCGCTTGTTGGTGCCATTGGTTCAGCTATTGCGGCTTCACGATTCCTGGACGTGTAGCGCGATGTCTACAAACAAAAAATACACAGAAATTATTTACGAGGTGAGCAACAACATCGCCACGGTCACGATGCATCGCCCAGACAAGATGAATGCGTTTACGGGTGTGATGATGAACGAGTTGTTGCAGGTATTCGATGAAATTGATGCCGATGACAACGTGCGCGCAGTGATCGTTACAGGCAGTGGTCGCGCATTTTGTGCGGGTGCCGACTTGTCGCACGGTGCAGACACATTTAGCGACGGCAAAATGAGCGGCCAAACTCCAACATCGGTGCGTCGCGATGGTGGTGGCATGGTGACTCTGCGCATGTTTAGGTGCAATAAACCAATCATTGGTGCGATCAATGGTGCTGCCGTTGGTATCGGCGCAACAATGACGCTGCCAATGGATATTCGCATCGCTGCCGACACGGCCAAGATGGGTTTTGTATTCACTCGCCGAGGCATTGTGCCAGAGGCTTGTTCTTCGTGGTTTTTGCCGCGTCTAGTAGGTATCGCTCAGGCCCAAGAATGGGTATTGACCGGACGGGTCTTTTTGGCCGACGAAGCATTGCGTGGTGGTCTCGTGCGCAGCATTCATCCGCACGCCGAGTTATTACAGGTTGCTCGTGACCTTGCACAAGAAATTGTGGACAACACGGCACCTGTTTCTGTTGCGCTCGCACGTCAGATGATGTGGCGAATGCTCGGGGCTTCGCACCCGATGGACGCACATCGTGTTGACTCACGGGGCATTCAAGAGCGCGGTCGTTCGGCAGACACTCGCGAAGGTGTGATGAGCTTTTTGCAAAAGCGACCAGCGGTGTTTACCGACAAGGTGAGCAAAGACATACCAGATATTTTTGTGGGCTGGGAAGAACCAGAGTTTTTCTAGTTCATGAGTCTTTTTGAAGAAGTAGGCGGCTCGCAATTTTTTGATCGATTGGTCGATCGTTTTTACGAAAGTGTTGCAACAGATGATGTGTTGCTGCCGTTGTATCCAGAGCAGTCAGACTTGAGTGGAGCAAAAGAACGACTTACTTTGTTTCTGCAGCAATATTGGGGCGGCCCAAC
>WLKU01000015.1 GCA_009701105.1 Actinomycetota bacterium
GAGCCGCCCTGAAAGCGGATTTTCTTCCCTTTGCCTTTTTCGGCAAGTCTGGCGATTTTTTTCGCTGATGATGATCGGGCCACGAAGACCAAAGGTTATCGGTTATTGAGGTAAATCGCCTCATACCTTTTTGCAACTGCACCAGCCGAGGCGTGCTGCTCTACCCATGTGCGACCGAGCGCCCCCATCGCAACGCGTTTAGCCCCGTCAGAAATCAGTATTTGCAATGCCGAAACAAACTCGACTTCGTTGTCTGGTGCCACTGCGATACCCGCCCCACTCTCGGCCAATGTTCGCGGAATCTCGGTACCAGCGTCGATAGCCGCAACCACCGGCCGACCGGCGCTCAGAATTGAATACATCTTGGACGGCACACTGACCGATGCAAGACCGGTCTTGAGTGGCACAACATGAATATCGCCAGATGCAAGCACTTCAGACAATCGTTCAATCGGTTGATAATCAGCGAAGTACACATTGTCAATGTCTTTGGACTTCACCTCGTCTTGCAACGATTTTCGTGCAGCACCGTCACCGTTAATCACAAAAGCAATGTGTGGCATTGACCGTGCTGCTGCGAGCACGAGTTCGAGCGACTGCGAAAAACCAACGTTGCCCGCATACATCACGATTACCCGATCGTCGATGCCCAGCTCACGGCGGTAGCTCGTCATTCTGTTGCCAGGCACGATCGCGGACGTATCAACGAAGTTTGGAATCACGTGTAGCCGATTGTGAAACTTGGCAGAGAGTTTGGCGGCAACGTTCTGCTTCAAGTCTTCAGACAATAAAACAACCGCGTCGGAGCGTTCGTAACTTATCCGTTCAAGCCAGCGTGCTGCACGCAAAATTTGTTTGTTCCTAATAGCACCGGTTTGTGCTGCTGCGTCAGGAAAGATGTCTTGAATGTTGAACACAAGCATTCCACCTCGGAAAAGTTTGGTAAACCATCCCGTAAGTCCAAGTGTCAGTGGAGGCGACATGGCTAACACTCCATTGATACGCCGAGGAAACCCGCCAGCAGCAAGACTGCGCAAACCGACAACTGCGCTGAACAACACAAACCCCAATGCTCTGCGCAGTAAGTTTCGTTTTGTCTTGCCAGGAAACGGATGCACTCGCGTGATTGAACCCCACGCAGTTTTCTCAACTCGCCACAATTTTCCACCCCAACCAGTCTCGATCGCGTGTTCGCGATACCACGGCAACGAAGTTACGACGTGCAACTCGTGTCCGAGTGCTGCCAATTCGTGCACGATGCGGGTCATCACCACACCTGTTGGCGCCATGTCGGGAGCAAAGTGTGGACAGAGTACGACCAGCCGCAATCTTTTGCCGCTCATGACACCGTTCATGAAGCTGCACCAAGCGCATATTCATAGGCGCGACACAAATCCTGTGCTGACTGAGCGGCAGTAAATTGCGATGCTCGTGCGTAACCGCGTCGCACCAGCTCATCGCGTCGCGCATGCACCTCTACAAGCGCACCAGCCCAAGCTGTCTCTTCAAGAGGCAACACAAGCCCTCCATCGCCAATTATTTCTGGCAGCGAAGCACAATTACTTGCAATAACCGGAGTGCCTAAGGCCATCGCCTCAAGTGCCGGTGCACCAAAGCCTTCATACAGACTTGGAAATACAAGAGCGACAGACATCTTGATCAGACCGTCTCTGTCTGGAGCATCGACACGACCAATCCGCAGAGCACGATCCCCCAAACCCAATTCGCTGATCACCTCATTCACGCGCACTTCACCAAGTCCGCTTCCACCCGCCATCACCAACTTGATCGATGTGTCTTTCCACGCCGAGCCGAGCATTCGCAACACAAACTCGTGGTTCTTGTGCGGATGTGTAATTGCAGGCAAAAACAGAATTTGCGAACTACCGAGCCCAAATTTGTTTCGTAGTTCAGCCTCGCTTGTTGCACCTTGACCAATATGCGGCTCGAGACCATGTCGTACAACACAAATTTTTTCTGCCGGCACATCAAACGAGTCAATGAGGGTTTTACGCACATACTCGCTTGGCGTAGCCACAGCGGTTGCTCGACGTAAAGCAGACGGCACGCGGTTGCGCAAATAGGCAAGCTTGATCGCACCAAAATACTCGGGGTATGTGAGGTACTGCGCGTCGTGAATCGTCAACAGCGTTTTGGTATTGCCGCGGGAAGGGATCGTGCCACCACCGTGATGCACCAAGTCGAAGTTTTCGGTTTGCTTTGCTAGCCAAGTGTTTTCGGTGAATACTCGAACTTCCCTGCGCTCGCAACTGTGAGTTGACTCGACGACTCGAAATGATTGAGCAATTTGAGGATGCGCATCACCAAACCCACGCGGAGCAAACACAGTGATGTCAAAAGGCGCTGCAATTTCGTTGAGCCCTAACAACTGGCGCACAAAGTATTCTTCACTACCGCCCACTTGACCCGGCACACACCACAGCATGTTGACAGCTATTTTCACAACGCGACCTTCATGAGCTTGTCACTTTGTCATTTATCACTTCGTCATTTAAAACTTCGTCATATATACGCGCCGTAGCCACGGCAGTTTTTTGCCATGTGGTTTGCGCTGCACGTTCGCGACCCCGTTGTTTCAGCACATCAGCATCTCGCAAAGCTTCATCGATGCCGTTTCTTATGCTTTCTTCCGAAAGTGGGTCGACCAATATGGCTGCTCCACCCGCAACCTCTTGGGTCGAGGTGCCGATGCTGGTGACCACCGGTGTTCCCTGCGCCATTGCCTCAAGGATTGGTAGCCCAAAGCCTTCCCACAACGATGGATAACACATCACGCTTGCGCCGGCATACACAGCGCCCAAGTGTTGGTCGTCGACATAGCCGATGAATTGCACGTTTGCAGTGTGGGGCACATCGATGTCTCCCCATCCATTTGCGCCAGCAATCACCAATGGCGGCAGGTCACTGCGTCCACGCAGCGCACCAACAAGTCGTGCCAAATTTTTGCGCGGCTCAAGCGTGCCCACAAACAACAAATATTCTGCAGGCAGCGAATACTTTTTGCGTACATAATCAATCTCGTCCTGGGATGCCTGCGCACTGCGCACGCCAAGCGCTACGTGCCGCACACGATCTGGCGCAAAACCTTCGCTCAGGCAATCTTCCATCGTGGCTTGCGACGAACACAAGATCGCATCAGCGCGGTTTTTTAACACCTTCAGACTGCGACGAAAAACATCGTTACCACGTCGTGTAAAAAAATCGGGGTGATGCAAGAACGCAAGGTCGTGCACGGTTGCAACCATTTTCTTGCTCGTAGCAAATGGGATGATCGTCGTGCAGTGCACCAAATCAATATCGGTCATCGATCGCTCAACTTTGGGTTGGTTGAGCCGTAAAGACATCTCATATAACAATGGTCCCGACACTCGCAATCCAACGACATCGATTGACAGATCAAAGTTGAGAGCGGGGTCTTCAAGATGTTTGCCCGACACGCCCACAAGTTCGACATCTCGACGCACCTCGGTCATGGCCCGTGCCACCTCAAGGGCCGAAACGGCCGTGCCTCCAGGCACTCGGTGCCAGCACTGCTCAAGGGTGTAAGCGACCCGCACGCCTTCCATTGTGCCAAGTAAGTATCGTCATACCCATGACTAGTTCTGCCCCACAGCCAACTTCGCCTACTTATTGGGCCAATCGCACTGTCGTGGTCACAGGAGGTAACGGGTTTCTCGGCACAAAAGTCGTTGCCAAATTACGACGAGCTGGCGCAACCGTTGTCGCCCCTCGCCAAGCTGAAGCCGACCTCACACAAGTTGGTGTTGCCGAGCAGATGTTTTCTCAGCACAAACCAAGCCACGTCATCCACCTTGCAGCACGAGTTGGCGGCATTGGCTACAACCAGGTTGCTCCAGCACAGTTGTATCTCGACAACCTCATGATGGGAGCATTCGTCATCGAAGCAGCGCGCAAAGTTGGCGTTGAGAAAACTGTTTTGCTTGGCACCGTGTGTTCGTACCCAAAGTTCACTCCGGTTCCATTTCGCGAAGAATCCATCTGGGATGGCTACCCAGAAGAGACAAACGCTCCGTACGGCATCGCCAAAAAAGCAATGCTTGTGCACGCGCAAGTTAACGAACAGCAATATGGACAACAGTTTGCATTTGTGATTCCCACAAACTTGTATGGCCCTGGCGACAAGTTTCATGAATCTGTTTCACACGTTATTCCTGCATTGATAAAAAAATGTGTCGAGGCCACAGAGCGTGGCGACGACAAGATCTCAGTGTGGGGCACTGGCTCTGCAAGTCGCGACTATTTATTTGCAGATGATGCAGCCGATGCCATCTTGCTCGCAGCACAATTGCGCACAACTGCCGAGCCACTCAACCTTGGCAACAACCGCGAAGTCACCATCCGCGAGACTGCTGAAACAATTGCCCGCATTGTTGGCTTTAATGGCTCACTGGTGTGGGACCCAACACGCCCAGACGGTCAACCTCGTCGACGAGTTGACGCCAGTCGAGCCGAACGCGAACTTGGATGGCACAGCAATACCGACTTCGAAGATGGCTTGCGTCAAACGGTCGAGTGGTACCGCGCCAATCGTGCCGATGCCGAAAAAGCACCGCACTAACTCTGTGAACTTCCCCCCACCCCAGGTTCCGTCGCAAAACCCGACGCCACCTCCACCACCGCCACCGCCACGAGCAATCACGCGCAAGCCATTAACACAAAAGCCAATACAGCGCAATAGCTATAAGCCAAACAACAACCCGTTTGTCGTCAGCAACGCCATCATCGCGATCAATCTCGGACTGTTTGTATGGAGTCAGATCTCTGGAGTCAGTCGATTTCAGTACAACATGTTTTTGTCTCGAGTGTTTCTTGATAACGGTGAGTGGTATCGCTTGGTCTCTGCAGGCTTTGTGCACTTCGGATTGTTCCATGTGGCAATGAATATGTTTTTGCTGTTTCAACTTGGTCGCATGCTCGAACCAGCAATTGGCTCCACAAAATTTGCACTCATCTATTTCGCATCACTGCTCAGTGGCTCGGCCGGCGCACTTTTGCTCAGCCCAACCGCCTTCACTGGGGGCGCATCAGGTGCAGTTTTCGGAGTAATGGCTGCCGGTGTCGTAGGCACGCGCCAACAAGGCGCCAACCCATTCAAGTCAGGCCTCGGCATGACATTTGCCATCAACATTGTGCTCACCCTCGCCATACCTGGCATCTCGATTGGCGGCCACTTCGGTGGTGCTTTGGCAGGTGCAGTGTGTGGCTTCGTCATACTTGCACCAACGCGAATCAAGATTCCAGAGTTTGTTCAGTATGCAACCCCAATTCTTGTTGGTGCCGCAGCGATTTACATCTCACTTGCCTAGTTGCAACACCCACGCCCTACCGTCTCGCTCGACCTCCCCGTTATTTGCAATTTGCCAGCGACTTCTCGCTATTACTCGATGTTAAAAAGGACCCCTTGTGCTTCAGACCCTTCGTGCCCCCATCTACCTACCGCGCGCAAATACCGACCCCGTGTCAAGCCCGCACGCTGCACTCGCAGTTTTCTCACTTGCACTTCGTCGTCCTCTGTGTGAAGAGGTGTTGGTCTTAATGCTCGACAACCAACTTCGCGGAGTAGGCCTGATGTCGTTCGACGCAGTCGCGTCCTTTGCGAACAACATCAATCACGCCATTGGTCTGTGTTCCTCGGTGCTCGATGCTTCTTCGCTCAGTATCTGTACTGTCGAGCCTCATCTGCTCGGTCGTGATAACGATTCAAAATATTTAGAAATGGCACAAGATCTGTGCCGACATGCTGGACTCAATCTCATCGATTGGCTTGTTGTCACTCGCGGTGCGGTGATCAATATCCGAGCCGTCAGTTAGTGACAGGCGCAGCCACCACCGCAACCGCCACCACCACGCGGTGCTGACGCTTGTTGCGGTGTAGTTGCTCCGACTGATGCAAACACACTCAACAAGCGCACCGAGTTGTCATGACCTTGCGGGCAAGATGCAGGGTCATTGGCTTGTGACATCGCGCGGCGCTCTTCAAAAACTGCGTCACATGTCTTGCATCGAAACTCGTACGTAGGCATGGCTCTAGTGTATGAAGCGTGAGCACGCCGACACCACTTAAATCCCGCCCCACAATCACCAAACCAGTCACTGAACATGAGGCCCAGACGGGTGAGCCAGCCATGGCCCACATTGTCAAGACCGAGCCTGGCGAAGACGCTGCTGGCAAGGTGCTTGAGGCTCGCATCTATGGCACTCCGCTCGAAGCACTGTGTGGTCATGTGTGGATTCCGTCTCGCGACCCAAAACAATTGCCGCTCTGCGACAAGTGCAAAGATATTTATGAGACGTACCGCATGTTTAATGACGGGCTCAACGAAAAACCTAAAGAGTAAGTCGCTATGAATTTCGCCAGTTAGCTATTTAGTCTTTTAGCGGAAATTGCGCGCTACAACTTTGGCGCCAACCGAAAGTGGTGCGATGTGTTCGGCAACCACATTGATCACCCCGCCGTCCCCCACCTCGAGCCTTCCGCGCACCAGCAACGCCCCCGCACCGCGTGCGGCGATGCGATACCGAATCCAACATCCTGGTGAGCACACCACATTGATTAATCCTGTCTCGTCTTCCAAACCAATAAATGTCACGCCCTGAGCAGTTGCTGGTCGCTGCCTGTGCGTCACGGTGCCCGCAACCAATACTTTGTCGTCACCTCGCGCACCACAAGCTGGCAATTCTGTTGCTGTTGCCACACCCATGCGTGTAAGTTCGGCTCGCAAAAATTCGGTGGGATGACCACTCGATGCAACCCCAGTAGCCCATAGATCGGCAATCATTTCATCGAGTGGCTGCATGCCAGGCAATTGTGGTGAAGCGGCGCCGGTTGTTACGCCCTGCAAGCGATCGGGTCGCGACTGAATCACCGCGCCAGCACTCCACAACGCGTCGCGACGTTGTTGCCCAAACGATTCGTTAAATGCTCCGGCTGTTGCAAGTGCCTCAAGTTGCGCGATGTGCAGTTGTGGCACTTTGCGTACGAGGTCTTCCATATTTGCAAATGGTCGGTGTGTTTCGATCTCACGCGCAACTGTGCTGCTCAAACCACGCACCGAACCAACACCAAGCCGTACAGCCAACCCGCCTGTCGACTCGCCGCATTCTTCCAGCGTTGCATCGGCACGCGATGCATTGATGTCTACGCTGCGCACCACAACACCATGACGTTTTGCATCCTGCACCAACGAATGGGGTGCCCAAAAACCCATCGGTTGCGCGTTGAGCAACGATGCACAAAATACTGCTGGCTCATGCAATTTGATCCATGCCGATGAATACACGAGATACGCAAAACTCACCGAGTGACTTTCGGGAAACCCATAACTTGCAAATGCCGACATCTTCGTAAAAATCAAATCTGCAACATCGCCAACGATGCCCCGCTCCGCCATGCCCGCATACAGTCGCTCACTCAACTTCAGCATTCGCGACTGCGATCTCTTTGAGCCCATTGCTTGACGCAACTCGTCGGCTTCCGATGGCGTAAAACCAGCCACATCAATTGCCATCTGCATCAGTTGTTCTTGAAACAACGGCACACCCAATGTCTTGCCAAGGCTGTTTTCGAGCAACGGATGTAGATACGTGACGGGTTCTTGACCATTGCGTCGACGAATATATGGATGTACCGAACCACCCTGAATCGGCCCGGGTCGAATCAGTGCGACTTCGACAACGAGATCATAAAAACGCCGTGGCTTGAGCCTTGGCAATGTGGCCATCTGCGCTCGCGACTCGATCTGAAATACGCCGACCGTGTCAGCTCGACACAACATTGCATACACATCATCTTCTTGCGGAATTGTTGCCAGGTCTACTCGAACTCCACGAAACTCTTCAATCAAGTCGACTGCATTGTGCAATGCCGACAACATGCCAAGCCCCAATAAGTCAAACTTCACTAATCCTGCTGCAGCACAATCATCTTTGTCCCATTGCAACACACTGCGACCCTCCATGCGCCCCCACTCAACGGGGCACACTTCGGTCACGGGACGATCACACATCACCATTCCGCCAGAGTGAATACCCAAATGTCGGGGTGCGTCTTGCACTTGCTGGGCAAGCTCAAGCACTGCGGCCGGAATATTGTGGTCGTCATTTTTGACCGTGACTCCAAGCGAGCCCCACGCATCTACTTGTTTGCTCCACGCATCTTGTTGGCCTGGCGCAAACCCAAGTGCTCGCGACATGTCGCGCACAGCAGAACGCGCACGATACGTAATCACGTTGGCCACCTGTGCCGCATGATGCCGACCATGGCGTTGATACACATACTGAATCACTTCTTCTCGTCGACCACTTTCAATATCAATATCGATGTCGGGTGGGCCATCTCGCTCTGGTGACAAAAACCGCTCGAACAACAAGCCAAGTGAAACTGCATCAGCCTTGGTGATGTCGAGCGAATAACACACAGCAGAGTTAGCCGCACTGCCTCGGCCTTGGCAAAAAATATTGGATCGTTGACAAAATTGCACGATGTCCCAGACCACCAAAAAATATCCGGCAAAGCCAAGCGTTGCAATGACTTCTAGTTCGTGATCAATTACTCGCCATGCACGGGCTCGCAGTGACAAATCTTCGCGCGTGTCACTTGGACGTATGCCGTATCTACGAGTGGCACCAACCTGCACAAGTTGCCGCAAATACGACATCTCATCCAGCCCATTCGGACAAGGAAACGGTGGTAGTCGTGGAGCAACGAGTCGTAAATCGAAGGCCGCATCTTTGCCGATCTCGGCGGCACATTGCACCACACCTGGGTAGCGCGCAAAACGCCGATGTTGTTCGGCTCCACTGCGCACATAAGCCGTCGCAGCAGGTGGCAATGTTGCATCTACATCGTCCAAGCTGCTGCGCTCACGTACTGCCGCAACAGCAGTCGCCAAACGATGCTGTCTTGCAGTTGCATACAACACATCGTTTGTAGCAACACTTGTCAAGTTGTTGCGATGCGCAATCTGTACAAGCACATCATTGCGTGCAGAGTCAAGTGGGTCGCCGTGATCCCACACTTCCATCAGCACGCTGTCATTGCCAAACACTGTTTTCATTTGCTGTACTCGTCGCTCGGCTGCGCTTGGTCCTTGTTCATTAAGTGCACGCACCACCGCACCATCACGCCCACCCGTCATCACCCACCAATCACCTACCGAAAACTCGCCAAGTTGTTCGAGCACGAACACTGGATGTTCTTTGCTGCCAGCAAGTTGGCCGGCACTAATTGCGCCTGACAAATGCGCATAGCCTCGCGGGTTGCGAGCGATAATCACGAGACTTCCAGAATCGAGTTGCAACTCTGCACCAAATACCGTTGGCAACCCAAGCACTCGCGCTGCTTCAGCAAAGCGCACGATGCCGTACAAGCCATTGCGATCGGTCAGCGCAAGCGTTTCCAACCCCAATGACTGTGCTTGCTCTACAAGTTGTTCGGGATGCGAAGCACCTTGCAAAAAAGAAAAATTGGATCGGCAATGCAATTCTGCATATGGGACATGGGCATATGAAACATGCGAATACGAAACATCATTTGCCACCTCGCCATATTAGCGAACATATGTTCGTACCACTCTGAGGGCACCTGCCAAACCCTTGTCCGCCATGGCAATTGCGTCGTCCCACGCAAACCAAGCCACGTCTTGACTCTCATCAACACCCGGCGCTGGTTCAACATCATCGGCCATCACTATGTAGCGCACATCTAAGTGCGTGTGCCCGCGCGGACCAGGGTGCACGTCGAGATGCACCAACACCGGACCATTGTCGGGGTGTCGCACATTCAGTCCCGTCTCTTCTCGTGCTTCACGCAATGCACCCTCTGCCGGTGTCTCTCCCGATTCGATATGTCCGCCGGGCTGCAACCAAATATTGAGTCGTTTGTGCAAGTGCAACACCACACCTCGCTTGCCAACAACTATTGCTGACCCAGTGATGTGCGTGTCATTGGCATGCTCGTCAAACGGTGCCTCGAGCGTTGGTGCAATCGACAAAAACTGTTGAATTGATTCGCGCTCGCGTTCGTCGCACGGTGTTGCCGCAGCAAAATGTGCGCACAGTTGAGCAACGATCTCGACAGGAGTCACGTCACGAGTGTATTACTGCTACCCGTTATCCATGACACTCACCCATAGCGCGCGGTCATCCACCACTCGCCGTGCTCGAGCACCATCACTACCGCGTGTGTAGTGGTGCGCACCGTGTCCTCAGCATCACGCGCCAGCACCATCTGCATTCGCACTGCCCTGCGTTGACGCAATGGGTCCCACCACCGCTCTTCTACTGGCCATGGCCCAGCCCACGACACCACGTTGTACGCATGTCGACCAATCACTACATGTGCTGGCGATGCACTCAATTCATGTCGGCCGCTGACGCTCACCGCACAACCACTCGCATCATCTACTACCGCCAGTAATGGTTCGTCGTACACAATTGAAGGTGACGGAGTTGGCAGTGCCCCACTCCACACTGTTTCTTTGATCACCTCCGACGCTGCTCGTCGCTCCATGTCAACTACTGCAGCTGGGGTCAACGCAAATACTTCGCTCACATCTCTTCCACCACGCCACTGCGCAACACGCACCGAATCGGCTCCGAGCATTGTTGTCAATCGTTCGATAGCACGAGCAGCCCATTCATCGGCTTGAGTGCTGCCGCCCCACAACCCAAGTTGCCTTCCTTCTCGTGCGCGCAGGCCAACCGGCAAATACCGCAACAACACAACACCGCTCGTTAGCCCGCGTGTTGCAATCCATGCATCCATCTGCCAACGCACGCGCTCGGCCATCGCCGCAGCAGTCAATCCTTCTGGCTGATACCACAGACGATCACTTTGTTCGCCATGATCGGTTTGCATACATATATGTAGACGCACGCAACTCACGCCTTGGTTGTTTAAGTACGTCACCAATTCATCGGCAACTGTGCGAGCCGTTGCCACCACCACATTGACATCCTCTACCGAGAGTTCAAATCGGTGCGTGCTTGCGCGTTCTGGTGGTGGCGCAATGGTGATGGGTGGATGCCGGTCATAACCACGTGCCAGGCGATGCAATTCAAAACCAACTGGCCCAAATCGTCCAACCAAATCTGATGGCTTCATTGTTGCAAGGTCTCCAATACAACTTAAGCCAAGCCGATGCAACAACGACACCACGTCACGATCAATCTCGGCAAAGTCGGCGAGCACCGACACAGGTAATTGCGCCAAACTTTGTGCGCTCTCACCCGGCTCAATCACTAGATGCCGACCATCAGCAGCATGTGCAGCAACGAGTGCAGTGAGTCGTCCATCGGCAATACCTACTCCAAACACAATCGGGCGACCGTCGGCCAAGAGTGCAAGCGCATTGTGCGTGATGTCGTGCAAGCGTTGCGCCAACGCATCATCGCCACCCACATATCGCGATGGTCCGCGTGTAGCCAACAAAATAACGCCTGGGGTACTCACTTCTACGAGGGGAACAAGTTCGCCCACCGCGCGCACTACCGACTCAAACATCAATCTGTCGCGCTCTTTGTTGTTGGCAGCAATATGCAGCTCGGGACACACGGCTTGTGCTTCGCGCCGTCGCATACCTATTTGCACACCTTGTTTGGCGGCATAGGCAGTGCGCGCCACTACGCGTTGCGCATGCAATACCGCAACTGCATCAAACCATTGTTTGCGCGAATACAACTCGCATTGTGCAGCAACTGCCTGCCAGTCGGCACACGCAATTACTGCAACGCGCGTTGCAATCTGCTCATCCATTGCTAGCCAACATGTTGCAACACGTGTTGCATCGCTCGCGGCACGCGTCTGCCACTTACTGCCACATCAATGTGTCGGCCCTGCACATAGCCAGCCCCATGCTCGATGCCGTCCCACTTTGTGGTCTGTGTATGCAACACCACATCGGGTTGAAATATTGATCGCGGTGTTGCGTGCCGCGATGTTTCTACCAACACGAGCACATTGCGTCGCGCCTGAATGCGGGTTTGAATACGTCGCGCATCAGACTCGCTCGCGTCTCGCGGCACCTCAAGCATCATCACGTCAAAGCCATCGGCAACAGCAGCAACTGTGCTTGTCCAATCTTTTTTATTATCAGTTGGTGTTACCAACACCGTGCGTTGCAATGCAACACCTTGTTCACATGCCGACATCAACCCAAGATCGTTCACACCCACGATGGCCAGCCACGAACCGGCTTGGGTAGCGGCACACACCAACAACAATGCGGTCGACATTGCGGCATCGCCACTACACAACACTGTGCGTCCGCGCACCAACACACCGTCGGGAATTATTGATTGCAAAGCTTTTGTTACGGGCAGTGAACTAGACATAGCCTCACTGTAGCGAACATATGTTCGTAGTTATTTGGCTACTATCTGGCTACTATCAGGCGCGTATTAGGCGCCTAATGAGCCTATTTAGATGCGAATGGCGTGCTGTTGCAGCATTGGCATCAGCGTTCGCAGATCGCCAGCCCAGTAATCAGCACCCAAATTTTCGGCGTGCTCCAAGTCGAGCACTGCGGCACCTCCGGCAAAGCACGGAATCGAGTTGTTTGATGCCTTCTTGATTTTGGCAATCGTTTCACTCATTGCGGGCAGAGTTTCTTTCATCGTCGACGCGATACATACCGCAACTACATCAGGGATCTGCGTGGCCGCAGCCACAAAAGACTCCACTGGCACGTTGGACCCGAGGTCGTCAACTTTCCATCCCTCAAGATGGATCAAGTCGCTCAGCAACTGACCCCCCAGCGCATGCCACTCTCCCGCTGGCGAACCAAGCAACACCGTTCCTTTGCGCACACCGCGTTTCGAAAATCGTATTCCAATTCGTGCAGCAGATCGAGTTGCAATGCCACTGGCACGGTGTTCAACGAACACGTCAATTTCGCCAATATGCCATTTCGTCCCAATTGCGTTCATTGCTGGCACCAACACATCGAGATACAGAAAATACAAGTCATTTCCAGATCGCAAGATCGATTCCATCAGAGTCAACACACCCCGCTCATCGCCACTGATCAGAAGCGTCAACATCCGATCACTCCATGGAGCAACTTTTCGGGTACCGGTTTTGGACACGACCGCTTGACCCGAACCTTTTCGAAAAGCATTCAGATCGCTCGACTTGACCACCCAGCCGCGTCCCTCTTTGATGGCAGGTAGACGCCCTTCGCGCACATACCGATACGCAGTCATGTAGTGCACATTGAGTATTTCTGCCACTTCATTCAAACTCACAAGACTTTTCGGCATGACCCCCGTCAACTCATCGCCTCAGACCACACAATAGCCGAAAAAGAATATTAAATTTTGATGTTAAGCACGTGCCTTTGCGAGTGCTGCCTGACTGCGAAGCAGCAACAGCGTAGGAATCTTGCTTGCCGCCGCAGACAACGGTGTACCACTTGCGTCCGTTGTTGACTGAGGTGCAGACTCAGCGCTCTTTGGCACCATCGCCAATAGCTCTTCAGTCGACTTTGGGGCCATGCCAGGCTTCCAGTATTGATACAGATCTTCGACAACTTTGGCCAAACCATCGTTGCTCGCACCATCAGCCACATCCACGGTGATCACATTGGAATACACATGCACCGCGCTCACTTTGCCCGTTGCAAACAACCGCTGTGCCAGCACATCTGCAGGCTTGACGCCATTTGCAGCCGAGATGTTTGCGTATCGCTCGTGGCCCTGACCGGTCAGCGAACGGTTGATCTCAAAACGAACCCGACCAGGTGTTGCAGATGGCTTTTGGACGACGGAAACAGGTTGACCCATGGGCTAGAGACTAGTTGACTCGCCTTCGCCCAAACCATATTGCGCCAACTATCTTTGACACTATGACATCTGTACCTATTTCTGTAGAAGATTTCGCAGCGTCGGCCCGCAAGTTTCTTGAGGCCAACGCCGAGCGCAAACAAGTCAAAACCAAGTTCACGTGGGGTGAGGGCACCGACAACGTGTCGATGTTTGAAGAGCGCAGTCGCGACGCCGAAGCCGAGATGCTGGCCAAAGCAAAAGACTGGCAGTCCAAGCGTTTTGATGCAGGCTTTGCATGGATCACTGGGCCAAAAGAGTTCGGTGGTGCAGGTTTGACGCCAGTGCATGAGCGCGCATACAACGCAGTCGAGCGCGAGTACCGCACCGCGCCACTTGGCGCATTTCAAATTGGCCTCGGCATGGTTGCACCAACAATTTTTGCTCATGCATCCGATGCCGCTAAGGCAAAATACCTCAAAGCAATGTGGCGTGCCGACATTGTGGCCTGTCAGTTGTTTTCAGAGCCTGGCGCAGGCAGCGACTTGGCTTCACTTCAAGCAAAGGCCGAGCGCGATGGCGACGAGTGGCGTATCACTGGCCAAAAAGTGTGGACATCTGGTGCTCAGTTTTCCGACATCGGAGAAATCATTTGTCGTACCGATGCATCGCTGCCAAAACACAAAGGTCTCACCGGTTTCATTGTCGACATGCACGCGCCTGGCGTCGAAATTCGCCCACTTCGCCAAATGACAGGTGGAGCAAGCTTCAACGAAGTGTTCTTCAACGAAGTGCGAGTGCCCGACGATCACCGTCTTGGCGATGTCAATAATGGCTGGAACGTCGCGCTCACCACGCTCATGAACGAGCGCGCATCCATCGGCGCAGCCGACTCTGGCGAAAACAACATCCACACTCGCCTCGTTGCCATGATCCGTCATTATGAGCTAGATAAAGACCCAATCGTGCGCGACATGCTCGCCGACCTTTACATCAACTCTCGTGTTGCAGGCTTTACGAGCCAACGCGCCACCGACAAAATGCGCGCTGGTCAATTGCCAGGGCCCGAGATGTCAATTGGCAAGATGGCCCTCGTCAACAACCAAAAGCGTCTCAACGATCTCGTTGCACAAATCCTTGGTGCAAAGCTTGTTGTCGACACCGGCGAGTGGGGCACGTATGCATGGAGTCAGCTATTGCTCGGCGCACCGGGCATGCGCATTGCAGGCGGTTCAGATGAAGTGATGCGCAATATCGTTGGCGAGCGTGTGCTCGGGTTGCCAAAAGATGTTGGTATCGACTCCAAGTCGCCATTCCGCGACATCAAGGTCGGCACCCAAAAGGCCTAGTGGTTCATCATGATGTCGTGATATCATGACATCATGCCAAAGCAAACAACCGTCAGACTCCCCGATGACCTTGCCGACAAAGTCGAAACAGTCGCGCGCGCAAAAGGCACAAGCGTTAATCAATTCATCATTGATTCGCTAGTAATTGAAATTGATCGTGTCCGTAAAGACACCAAGTTTATGAATCGCGTCAAACAGCTCGCAGAGCGTGATCGCGAAATACTTGATGAACTCGCCAGGTGAGATACCTCACGCTTGCTGAAGCGTTAGTTATCGCGCAAGAAGTTACTGGACTTGATGCATCAACACTCGCCAATGCATCACGCGTAGATCTGCTTGACTCAGCACTTCATGCACCACAAGCTGGTTCTGGCGACACCGATTTTTATCCCGACTTTTTTGATAAGGCAGCGGTTCTGTGTTCAAGAATTTCACACAACCACGCACTTCCCGACGGCAACAAGCGACTTTCTTGGATGTGTCTTGTCGTCTTCTGCGACATCAACGGTTGGCAGTTAAACGTTGCAACTAATGATGCCACCCAAATGATGATTGAACTCGCTGCGGGAACTGTCAGCGAGCCCGAACTTGCCGTATGGATTTGTGAACGCTGCGTGAGCAACGACGGCTACTGGGATTAGCGCGA
>WLKU01000150.1 GCA_009701105.1 Actinomycetota bacterium
CATGGGTAATTCTCACCGATCTTGAGCGCATCGCACCTTGCTTGCCAGGTGCACAACTTACCGAAGTTGAGGGTGACACGTACCGCGGTCAAGTCAAGGTCAAGGTTGGTCCGATCGTTGCTCAGTTCAAGGGTCAGGCAAGTTTTGTGACACGCGATGATGTGGCTCACACTGCATCGCTCAAAGGTGAAGGTCGCGACACCACAGGCAAGGGCACAGCGTCTGCAATTATCACTGCTCAACTCACCTCGGTGACACCAACCTCTACAAAATGCAGCGTGGTCACCAATCTCACCATTTCGGGCAAAGTTGCACAGTTTGGTCGTGGTGCGCTTGCCGACGTCAGCGACAAATTGCTTGCACAATTTTCCGAGAATCTCAACCAGTTGATTACTAGTGCACCAGCGGCAACTAGTGCGCCAGCGGCAGAAGTTGCTGCCGCAAGCCCAGAAATTCGCAAAATCGAGAGTGCCGAAGTTGCACCACTCGATCTACTCGGCACTGCAGGTGCACCAATCCTTAAGCGCGCAATTCCTGTCGTCGTTGCACTCATTGCGGTTGTGATTGCCGCAATCAAATTTTTGTAACCCATGACTGACGCCGACATTGCCCGAGTCGGCGAGCTTTTGGGTCGCATACCCCAAGGACAATTTGAAATCGTTGTTCGCACCAAAAGTGGCGATCCGGTTGTGTTGCGCAACGCGCCATTTCTTGATGACGGAACACCAATGCCAACGCGTTATTGGTTATTGGGTGAGCATGAAACAGTAATTATTGGACGACTTGAAGCGAGTGGCGGCGTTAATCAAGCCGAAGCAGACATCGGCCCAACAGCTCTTGAAGAAACACATAATCGTTACGCAGCCGAACGCGACGCCGCGATCGACCCAACCCACACCGGCCCTCGACCCTTCGGTGGTGTTGGTGGCACGCGCATAGGAGTCAAGTGCTTGCATGCACATTTTGGCTGGTGGCTTGCAGTTGGTGATGACCCGGTGGGCCAATGGGTGGCCGACAAGCTGGGTATCTCAAGAGACGACTACGTTGTCACCAAAAATTCTGCTGTGATCAATAAGCGCACTCGCCCCGTATTCACTTCGCCCGTTGCAGCAATTGATATCGGTACTAACTCCACCAATTTGTTGATCGTCGATCCACAAGGCAACGAAATTGTTCGCGAAGTAAATGTGACTCGACTTGGCAAAGGCGTCGCTGCATCTGGATTGCTTGACGACAGCGCGATTGCCACAACCGTGCAACAACTTGCGGTTTATGCATCACTCTTAAAACTGCACAATGTCGAAACCTTTCGCGTCACCGCAACAGAGGCGTGCCGTCGAGCATCCAACGCCAACATATTTCTTGATCAAGCCGAAACAGTTCTGGGAAAGCGTCCCGAAATTATTTCTGGTGTCGAAGAAGGACAACTCGCATACCGCGGAGCCTTAAGCAAACTTGATCCACATGATGGAATCACAATCGTTATCGATATTGGCGGTGGTTCAACCGAGATCATGATTGGCCAGGGCAACTCGCTGCAACATACGTCGAGTTTTCCGGTTGGCGCAGTTGTACTCACCGAAACCGAATTGCACCGCGACCCTCCAAAACCAGAAGAACTCACCAATGCGATCGGTCTCGTTACCGACTTCATGGATGATCTCGTTCGCGAGCAACCACAAGTGCTTGACACAACCAGGGTTGTAGGCGTTGCTGGCACCATCGTCACAATCGCCGCCGTTGAGTTGGGTATTGCGCGTTTTGATCCTGTTGCACTGCACGGCATGACACTCACACGTGAAGCTGCAGAAGATGTTTTTCGCACTCTCGCCACCGAGTCTTTGGCTGACCGCAAATCAAACCCAGGGCTACCTCCAGAGCGAGCTGATGTGATTGTTGGCGGGTGTTGTGCACTCGTTGGCATTATGCGCCGACTTCGCTTGCCATCAATCACGGTCTCAGTGCACAATTTGCTTGACGGCGTCGTGCAACACATACTGGATCCACAATGAGTTCACCGTCCAGCCACCAGTTGCACCCGGCAAGTGTCGTCACCTCTGCAGGCTCACCACTGCGTCTGTATGGCAAACGCATTGTGGTGCGACCGCTCGTAGCAACAGATTTTGAAGCCTGGAGCGAGGTGCGTCACCGTAACGGTGAATGGCTGAGCAAATGGGAACCCATCAAGTCTGCGTATCTCCCTGACCCTTCAACCAATCGCGATGCGTTCAACAATCGCTGTGTTGCTCGCGATCGGGAGCGCCAGACAGGCGGCTCGTATGCATTCGGTATTTTTATTGAAGGTTCATTTGCCGGCGAAGTCAACATCAACAATGTTGTGCGCAGCGCAATGCAATGCGGCACGATTGGTTACTGGATTGATGAGGCCCGTGCCGGTAGTGCCTTCATGTCAGAAGCAGTGCTCGTGGTTTCAAAATATGCGTTTGAAGACCTCGGCTTGCACCGTATGGAGATCTGCATCATCCCGCGCAATCACAACAGTCGTCGTGTGATGGAAAAACTTGGCATTCGCGAAGAAGGCTTGGCCGAACGTTTCCTAGAAATCAATGGCGTTTGGGAAGACCATGTGCGTTATGGATTCACCATTGAAGAATGGCAACAACGCCGCGACCAGCTCAGCGCTGAGTGGCTGCAATAAAAATCAAGATCTAGAAATATTTACGCGATGTCGCGCAGATGTTCCATCTCAATTACTCGTTGCTTGCGCACAACCTTGCGTCGCTTCCAAGCTTTTGTCTTCCAATGCTTGATGACTTGTTTGCGCGAATGCTCAATACCAATTTCCGCATCGTGATGATGCAACGGTTTCCAAGCCGGACCAGGTTCGATGACATCATCGGGCTCTACTCCGTGACTCACCATGTTGGTCACCAGATGCAACTCTGAGTTAATTCGGTGACGCTCATTGTGAGCATGTGCTCGAGTCTCAATAGTTGGTGGCAACACCATTTGTCGGTGTTTGTGACGCTTGCTCATTGCTTCCCCCGCCTTTCATATCTCTCGATACTGACGAATTCGACACTGCTAGCTACCTAGGTTTCACCGTACACCTACGGCCGACACCCACGCGACTTTGGCGCTATCAACAACTTGTAACTACTTTTTGGTGATTTTTGCTTGCAGCGCAGCCAAACGCTCGGCGAACCAAGGTTGGCGGGTGCTCCACAATTGCGGCGTAAGTTCGCGCGCCACGGCTTCTGGATGTGTTTGCACATCGGCCATAGCGGCAAGAGTCTTTTTTGTTTCAATCACAAGTTCTCGTGGTGCGCTCGCAGCACGGGCCGCCATCTCGTGCGCGACGGCCAGCAAGTCTGCATCTTCAACACAGCGATACGCGAGGCCAACCCGTTGTGCTTCAGTACCATCGAGCACTTCGCCAAACAGCACCG
>WLKU01000151.1 GCA_009701105.1 Actinomycetota bacterium
CCTCTGCCGCTGTCACTCTGTATTCGGTTGGCACGATGAAAGACATTCCTGATGTACGCACGTATGTTGCTGTCGATGGCGGCATGAGCGATAATCCGCGACCTGTGATGTACGGCAGTGGTTACGAAGCATTTTTGCCAGCGCGAGCTAATGCCGACCGCACTGAAGGTGTGCGACTTGTCGGCAAGCATTGCGAGAGCGGTGACGTGCTGATCAACGAAGCACTTGTACCTGCCGGGCTCAAGATTGGCGATGTTTTGGCAACTCCAGTGACCGGTGCATACGGCCACACAATGGCTTCCAATTACAACAAAGTGACTCGACCTCCAGTGGTTTTTGTGAGCAATGGCAAAGCCCGTCTTGTTGTACGCCGTGAAACCAATGAAGATCTGACCAGGCTCGATATTCGCTAGAAATCAAGGCCGTAGAGCCAATAGCGTGAAGGAATGGCTGCAATTCAAGTTCGCATCGGAGTAATTGGCCATGGCACGGTTGGTGCCGCGTTTGTTCAACTCGTGAAGCAACAAGCTTCCGCGATAGCCGCCCGCAGTGGCGTGCAACTGGTGATTGCACGCGTAGCGGTTCGCAATATTGACGCGCACAAAAATTCGCTGGCTGCCGAGGTGCTGACAACCGATGCAGAGTTTGTAGTCAATGACCCAACAGTCGACCTCGTTGTCGAAGTAATGGGTGGAATCGATCAGGCCCGCGGCTTGATATTGAAGGCATTGTCAAATGGCAAGCCTGTAGTCACCGCCAACAAGGCGTTGATCGCAACTCATGGCGCAGAGTTATTTGCGGCAGCCGACAATGCAGGCATCGACTTGTTATTTGAAGCTGCAGTGTGCGGAGGTATTCCACTTATTCGTCCATTGCGCGAAAGTTTGCGTGGCGAGCCAATCAGGCGAGTGCTCGGCATTGTCAATGGAACAACAAATTACATTCTCACCAAGATGAGCGAAAACGGTGCGAGCTATGAAGACGCACTAGCTGGAGCACAACAACTTGGTTATGCAGAAAGTGACCCAACCGCAGATGTCGAGGGCCTGGATGCCGCGGCAAAGATCTCGATCATCGCGAGTATCGCATTTGGTTGCAACGTTGTTGCGGGCGACGTGTACAGCGAAGGCATCACCAAGATCACTGCAGCAGACATTGCGATCGCCAAGCGATTGGGTTATGCAGTCAAGTTGTTGGGCGTTACCGAGTTTGACAAAGCATCTGGTGCGGTGTCGGTACGCGTGCACCCTGCAATGGTCTCGATGCAGCATCCACTTGCGTCGGTACGTGAAGCTTTCAATGCAGTCGTGGTCGACGGCGAAGCATCAGGCTCACTCATGTTTTATGGTCGCGGCGCGGGCGGAGACCCAACTGCATCTTCGATACTCGGGGACGTGATCGACGCATCAATTAATCTCAACAAGGGCGCGCATGCAACGCTTGGCGTGTTGAGTGCGCCAAAGTTGCAACCAATGTCCGACACATCGTGTGAGTATTTGTTGCCACTCGAGGTTGCCGACAAGCCAGGCGTATTGCACGCAGTTACTGGTGTATTTGCTCGTCATAATGTGAGCATCCGTGCAGCTGAGCAAGACGGCATTGGTCACGGTGCGCGCCTCGTGTTTCTAACGCACAACGCAAACGAGGCTGCAATGCAAGCATGCATCACCGAATTGAAAATACTTGATGTGGTCACGCATGTGGGTGGCCTCCTGCGGGTCATCGCCGACTAAAATATTTTTCGTATGCGTTACATCTCCACACGCGGTCGTGCCCCAGAGTTGGGTTTTTGTGACGCACTTCTTGCAGGTCTCGCCACAGACGGCGGGTTGTATGTGCCTCAAACATGGCCAACCGTAAACGCACCAACAACTGGCAGCTATGCCGACCGTGCAGCAGCAATCATGCAACCTTTCATTGGAAACGAGATTGATGCGCCAACCATGGTTCGCCTGAGTCGTGAGGCGTATTCGTCATTTAGACATCCAGATGTAGTGCCACTGGTGCAAATTGCATCAGAGCATTACTTGCTCGAGCTATTTCATGGCCCAACACTTGCGTTTAAAGATGTGGCGTTGCAATTGATTGGCAAATTGTTTGATCATGTACTGACCCAGCGCAACGAGCGAGTCATGATCGTTGGTGCAACCAGTGGCGACACCGGAAGCGCGGCAATTGATGGCGTCAAGTCATGCAACAACGTCGACATCGTAATTTTGTATCCGCGTGGTCGGGTGAGCGATGTGCAGCGTAGGCAGATGACCACGGTCGAAGCCCCAAATGTGCACACCGTTGCTATCGACGGCACGTTTGATGATTGTCAAGATTTGGTTAAGGCCATGTTTAATGACGCACCGTTTCGTGAAGCCAACAATTTGTCGGCAGTTAACTCCATCAACTGGGCGCGCGTCATGGCCCAAACCGTCTATTACTTCACCGCACTTCAAGCGTTAGGCCGCAGCGCATCATTTAGCGTGCCTACTGGCAACTTTGGCAACGTGCTTGCCGGTTGGATTGCAAAACAGATGGGTGCACCGATCGAAAAATTGATCGTCGGATCAAACAGCAACGATATTCTCACCCGATTCTTTGATACGCATGCGATGCAAATGACATCTGTTGTGCCAACACTGAGCCCAAGCATGGACATTCAAGTGTCTTCCAACTTTGAGCGTTTGTTGTTCGAGATGAATGATCGCGATGGGGGAGCAACTGCTCAGCAACTCGATGCATTTCGCGCCAAGGGCAAGTTGTCGGTTGAACCAGATCAATACGCATCGTGGATCGCCCCGATGTTTCGTGCGCACCGAAGTGATGATGCCGAAACGTTGTCGGTGATGAAGCGCATGCACCACGACCACGGCATGTTTGTTGATCCGCACACTGCAGTTGGCATTGCGTCAGCAGAGCATTGCGCCGAGCCTGGAGTACCCACAATTACCCTGGCTACTGCACACCCCGCCAAGTTTCCTGACGCAGTGAAGAAGGCAACAGGCGTAGAGCCACCGTTGCCAGAGCACCTGTCAGACCTCATGGAAAGAGCCGAGCGAATTGTTGATCTACCGAATGATCTACAGGCCGTAGAAGCGTTTGTTGCCGCGCGCCAGCGTGGCTAACAAGCCCATTAATAAACCTCATCTATATTGCATGTTGTAAATAGAGAGCGATTGGGGCTACTCTGAATATGGCTCGGATTCCCGAGTGAAGCCCCCGCAAACCTGCGACGTTGATTTTCGCGTGACGCATCTGCGGTCAGATGGGCAACTCACATTTGTGTGAACGCCCTTGAAAGTAGGACCAATGGCCAGTGGAGCCCTTGAAAAATCAGCATTAG
>WLKU01000152.1 GCA_009701105.1 Actinomycetota bacterium
ACCCACTCACGGCAATCGCACTCACAGTTAAAGTCGTGATGCCAACGGTAACGACGAAGTCGCCAGCAACAGCAGTAGTCGAATTGATCGATTCATTGAACGTAAGAGTTACTTGTGTGCCGGCAGTGTTTGCTGCTGCCGAGCTCAAAGTAGGTGCAGTTGTATCAATGACAATCGCTTGTGCGCCAGCAATGTTGTTGGCACCAGTTGGTACCGACGTTGATGTCATTGCATTACCCGCCGTGTCAGTCGGTGCACTCGTCAAGACATATGACGTCACGGTCAAATCCGCACTGTTATCCCCCGTGCCAACCGTGTATGTGCCAGTCAGTGTCGTTGAAGTCGCCTTAGTCAGCACCACTGTGTCACCCGTATCGAGCGTGACGGTGATTGACGCACCATCGGCAACTGCCTCACTCAGAGTTGCCGTGATATTGACTGTCGTTCCAATCCCATAGGTGCCATTTGATTTTGTTGAAGAAAATGAAGTCACGGTTGGAGGCGTTGCATCGACCGTGATGCTCAATGCTGACGTCTCTGCCGAGTCAATACCGCTATTAGTTTGTTTTGCAGTAACCGACCAAACACCATCAACCAAAGTTCCGAGATCGCACCCAGTTTGTGCCGTCGCCGTAAACGTGCAAGTCACGTTTGTTTGCCCCGACTTTGTGGCAGTGACAGTCACTGTGTTGCCGTTCGTTGCGCTACCAACAGAAATCGTCGGTGTGTTGTCCGACGTAATGTCATCGGTCGAAGACGAACCAGAGTCAGATGCAGTTGCTAGGTCTGGCGTTGCGGGTGCAGCTGGCGGAGCGACATACGTAAACCCTCCTGTCAGCGTTGCATTTGGGCTGACGCCGGTTGCAACGACAACATCTCGCGGACCTGCGGTTCCGGATGGTGTTGTGCAAGTAATCGAAGTTGACGAAACAATAACTACCGACGTACATGTACTACCACCAATGGTGACAGTTGCTCCCGCAATAAAGTTGGTACCAGTGATGGTCACAGAAGTGCCGCCTGCAGTTGTGCCGGAAGTTGGCGAAATACTTGTAACAGTGGGTGGCCCAGAAACCGGCACGACATTCACACTCGAAGATGCAACGGAGTCGCCAACAGAGTTCACTGCTTTCAAATAGATCGTGTACGTAACACCAGGTGTCAGGCTTGGAATCGTCACCGGTGAGGATGTATCAGCGGGACTCAGCGCCGTGTAATTGACACCATCTAGTGAATATTTGTAGTTCGTCACCCCTTGCCGGGTACCTGGACTCACTTGAGTGAATGCGATAGATGCCGAACCGCTACCCGCGGTCGCAACTAGCAAAATCGGTTTGTATGGAACAGTTTCAGTCGCGCTTGACCCCTTAACTGAACAAGAAGCATGATTGGTCGTGGTTGATCCACCATTGACGATCTGATACCAACTCAAACTCTTGGTTCCATCGTGGAACACTGCTCGCAAATAGAAATAGTGCAGCACCCCATTCGGCAAGTGCAATGTATCCCAACTGATATCAACAGGACTTGTTGCATCAACTGGACTCAATGCAGTCCATGATGTTGGTTCAGAACTTACCTGAGTTGTCGAAATTGAGTATTCATAATTATCCACCGCCTGACTCGTTGGTGGAGTAAAACTCATGACTATTCCCCAGTCGTCGCATGACAAACTTGGCGACGTCGGTTGGTTCGCATTTGTCGCGTATGCAACTTGATACTGGCTTGGCACAAAGATCAACACGGCAAGCAGTAGCGCGGCTGCTGCCACCTGGCGAAGGCCACCACCACGAAGCCATTGCTTAAAGCTGCGCTTGAGCTTAGATTTTCTCACGACTTGGCGATTCTCCATAGCGTCTAACATTATTAGAGAAAGTTGAACGGTGTCTACGGCTGAAAATTTTTAACTAGGATTTGTTTGTGGCTGAAATAAACAACACTCGCGAGCGATTGCTCAAGGCAACCGCCGCAACAATCGATAAAGGCGGTGAGGGTGCCGTACGCATACGGGATCTCACGAAGTCATGCAACATCACTGCCCCATCGATCTACCACTTCTTTGGCAGCCGCGAAGGCTTGATTGATGCGGCCCAGGCATATCGTTTTTCACGTGGGCAGCTCCAGTTGGGTGACGCCTTTGCCTCTGCAATTCACCAATGCAAAAACAAAACCCAATTTGTCGAGCTTGCGCATCGATTTTTAGCAACCATGTTCTCCCCTGACCGACGAGCAGTTCGAAATACACGACTCAATGTGCTCGGCAATGCGGTCAATCGCCCAGACCTCTCAAAAGAGTTGGCCCGAGTACAAGAAGAATCCAACGTGGTTGTTGGCGAAGCTCTGCGTTATGCCCAGTCAAAAGGCTGGGTGCGAGATGACTTCAATTGCGAGATGTTTGCGGCTTGGCTTGTCGGAATGGTCAACTCACGCCGCCTCATTGAGATGAATGGCAACCACCCACTTGGCGACGAGTGGGACGTCATTGCAAAACGCTCTATATGTATGACGATCGGAATACCCGAGCCGGCTCGCAAAAAATCGAAGCCAACTAAAAAGCGTAAGTAATTAGCCGCGTGACTTGAGCAGCTCGATGAGCTGTGGCAACACTTTGTGCACGTCGCCCACGATGCCAAGGTCTGCAACACCAAAGATCGGTGCTTCTTTGTCCTTGTTGATGGCAATGATGTTCTTTGAACCCTTCATGCCCACCATGTGCTGAGTTGCACCCGAGATTCCTGCTGCGATGTAGACAGTTGGCTTCACGACCTTGCCGGTCTGACCAACTTGGTAGCTGTATGGAACCCAACCAGCGTCGACAATTGCGCGTGATGCACCAGGTGCACCCTTGAGTAATGTTGCGAGCTCTTCAACAAGTGAATACTTGCCAGCTTCGCCCAATCCACGACCACCAGAAACAACGATTGCTGCTTCGTCAAGTTTTGGACCACTGCTTGCCTCAACATGCACTGCCAAGACTTTTGCGCTGCCTGCAATGCCAAGGTCTGGAATTGGTGCGGCAACCACTGGTGCTGCTGCACCACCTGCCGACTCGGCGACGAAACTCTTTGGACGGAACGACACCAAGTGTGGGCCGCTGCCTGTGAACGCGGTGGCTACCAGTGAGTTGCCACCGAAAATTGGTGTTGTTGCAATCACGCCGTCTGCAGACTCTGCAATGTCGGTGTTGTTGGTGAGCACTGTGCGATC
>WLKU01000153.1 GCA_009701105.1 Actinomycetota bacterium
CAATTGCGGGCACTCGTAAGCGCGGTGTCGACCAAGAGCACGATCGTAAATTGGCAGCCGAGTTGAAGGAAAATCCAAAAGAGATTGCCGAGCATGTGATGTTGGTGGATCTGGCGCGCAACGATGTTGGTCGTGTTGCCAAGTTTGGAACGATGAATGTAGACGAGTTCATGTCGCTTGAGCGCTACAGCCATGTGATGCACCTGACGTCGCAAGTATCGGGTGAGTTGTTGGATGGACTTGGACCGATCGATGTATTGCGCGCAACATTGCCGGCCGGTACCGTGAGTGGAGCGCCCAAAGTGCGAGCGATGGAGATCATTGACGAACTCGAACCTGTCAAACGCGGACCATATGCGGGAGTCGTTGGCTATGTGGACTTCTGTGGCAACTTAGATACAGCAATTGCAATTCGCACGATGTTTATTGGTGGGCACGGCGCATCGTTGCAGGCTGGTGCTGGCATTGTTGCCGACAGCATTCCCGAAGACGAAGACCTGGAGTGCTTCAACAAGACTGCAGCCCTAATGGCAGCAATTCCTGCTGCGCGACGCATGACTGCAGCCCGCAGGGCCGCTGTCGGCACGCAATGAATAACTCGTTGTATTGGATCTCGGTGCAACGTGATGTGATCACTGTGACCGGTTCGGACGCCAAGACATACTTGCACTCACAACTCAGCCAAGACATCGCATCGATGCAACCTGGCGATGTGCGGATGTCATTACTCTTGCAGCCAACCGGAAAAGTTGATTCGCTACTGCGAGTGACATGTGCAGCAGCCGATCGGTTTGTATTGGACTGCGATCCGGGCTTTGGTGAGTCAACTGTTGCACGGCTGAGTCGTTTCAAGATTCGAGTCAATGCCGAGATCGAATTGCAGCGTCAAACATGGCGTGCAGTGCGAAGCACCGAGTCGGCCGCAACGACAAATATTGCTCAGTCGCTCGATATCAGTGGCGCCATACCTGCATGGCGGTGTGATGGATCAGCATTCGATATTTTTTCACCCACCATGGTCTTACCCGCAACATTGCGAGAGGGAACCGAAGCAGAATTGCTGGAATCTCGAGTGCGAGCATTGTGGCCAGAGATGGGCGTCGACATTACGGCCGAGATGATCCCAGCAGAAACAAGCGTGGTCGAAGTGGCGGTGAGTTTTACTAAGGGTTGTTATCCGGGTCAAGAGCTTGTGGAACGAATGGATTCGCGAGGATCGATGGCACCGCGCAGATTGTGCAGGGTAATTTGTGCCTCAGGAGTAAAAGTCGGCGACGAAATAGTGGTGAACGGCGAAGTAGTTGGGAAGTACACCACAGTGTCGGGCATGATGGCGCTGGCCTTGATCAAACGGGGAATCGAAATAAGCGACCCATATGGAGAAATTTCGCCCCTCTAGAATGGCTAGATGACGTACATCTACGCTTTTGATCACAAGCACCGCAAATCGCCGATGAGTCTTAAAGACTTGCTGGGTGGCAAGGGTGCCAACTTGGCAGAGATGATGAGCGTGCTTCATTTGCCAGTGCCACACGGATTTACGGTGACCACCGATGCGTGTCGCGACTATATGCACGGTGGGTGGCCAAAGAGCCTTGACAAAGAGATCACACTGCAGGTTGCAGCACTTGAGCGCAAAATGAAAGCGCGTTTGGGTGATCCGTCAAGTCCGTTGTTGGTGTCGGTGCGCTCGGGCGCCAAGTTTTCGATGCCAGGCATGATGGACACGGTTCTCAACCTGGGTTTGAATGACAAGAGCGTGGTTGGTTTGGCTCGCACCACCAACGACGAACGTTTTTCATATGACAGCTACCGACGTTTTATTTCAATGTACGGACGCATTGTGCTCGGCATTGATGGCCCAAAGTTTGAGCATCCCTTTGATGCGGCAAAGAAATCTGCTGGGGTAAAGAGTGATGCCGATTTGCCGGCTGCGGCTTTGAAGGCACTGTGTGAGACCTATAAGCAAGTTGTAAAAGCCGAGACGGGTCGCGAATTTCCACAAGATCCGATGAAGCAGTTGCGTGGCGCAATTGAGGCGGTGTTTCGTTCGTGGAATGGTGCGCGAGCAATCGCATACCGCGTGCGCGAAAAAATCAGCCACGACTTAGGGACTGCGGTCAACGTTCAGGCGATGGTGTTTGGAAACCGCGACAACAACTCGGGTACGGGTGTGGGTTTCACGCGCAACGCAGCAACCGGTGAAAACAAACCGTACGGCGACTTCCTTGTTAATGCTCAGGGCGAAGACGTTGTGGCGGGCATTCGCAACACTGAAACGCTCGACGACCTCAAGCGCCAATTTCCGGCGATCCACGCAGAGTTGATGACGATCTTTGATCGACTTGAACGACATTACAAAGACATGTGCGACACCGAGTTCACGATTGATCAAGGCAAGCTGTGGATGTTGCAGACGCGCGTTGGTAAGCGCACAGGTGCTGCCGCACTGCGCATGGCGGTTGACATGACGAAACCAACTGGCAGTGGTAAAGCAGCGTGGAAGATTTCGAAGAAAGAAGCGTTGATGCGCGTGGCGGCCGAGCATCTCGATCAGGTGTTGCATCCGCAGTTTGCAAACAAGTCAAAGGCGCTGACAAAGGGTCTTGCTGCATCGCCTGGCGCTGCTGTTGGTTCTGTCTATTTCACCGCAGATGATGCGGCTGCTGCTGCAGGACGTGGCGAGGCTGTCATTTTGGTACGCAGCGAGACGAGTCCAGAAGACGTGCATGGCATGATGGTTGCAAAAGGTATCTTGACTGCTCGCGGCGGACTAGTAAGTCACGCTGCTGTGGTTGCTCGCGGATGGGGAACACCAGCAATTGTCGGCGCAGACTCTGTGCATATTGACGGCAAACAGTTCACTGTTGGTGACACAGTTGTGCGTGAAGGCGATGTTATTTCACTTGATGGCACAACTGGTGAAGTGATGATTGGCGCGATGACACTTGCTGCCGCCGAACCGACAAAAGAGTTCCACACGATCTTGAAGTGGGCAGACGAAATACGCAAGGGCAAAATGGCGGTGCGTGCAAATGCCGACACCGACGAAGATGCGTTGAAGGCACGCGA
>WLKU01000154.1 GCA_009701105.1 Actinomycetota bacterium
CTCGAACCAACTATTTCAACTGCAAAGGAATCACTATGAACACCCCCCAACATTCACGCGACAACGGCATGGCTCCGATCGAAGACGTGATTGCCGCAATCGCCCGTGGCGAGATGATCGTGATGGTCGACGACGAAGATCGCGAAAACGAAGGCGACCTGATCATGGCAGCACAGTTTGCAACCGCCGAAAAAATCGCGTTTATCGTGCGCCATACATCTGGAGTGGTAGTTGCTCCCCTTTCTGGTGAGCGCTGCGACGACCTACGTCTGCCACTCATGGTCGACCACAACACCGAGAGCCACCGCACCGCATTCACTATTTCGGTCGATCTTTTGGAAGGCACGACAACTGGCATTTCAGCAGCCGATCGCGCGGCGACATTGCGCGGCTTGGCCGACCCAACAATTACACATGGGGCATTTGCTCGCCCTGGTCACATCTTTCCGCTGCGCGCTCGCGAAGGTGGCGTACTAAAGCGAGCAGGTCACACCGAAGCTGCGGTCGACTTGGCCCGAATGGCTGGTTGCGAACCGGCCGGAATCATTTGCGAAATCCAAAACGACGATGGCACCATGTCGCGTTTGCCAGACCTGCGCAAGTTTGCGGCCGAACATAACTTGTTGCTGTCGTCCATTGCAGACCTGATTGATTACCGTCGACACAACGAACGACTGGTTGAGCGCATGGGTTCGGCTGCTGTTCCCACCGAATGGGGCGGCTTCACGTGTGTTGCATATCGCAACACAGTTGACGACATCGAGCATCTTGCATTTGTAAAAGGCACTGTTGATGACGGCAAGCCTGTGCTCACTCGAGTGCATAGCGAGTGTCTGACCGGCGACGTGTTTGGTAGCAAGCGCTGCGACTGCGGCCCACAACTTGCCGCAGCGATGCAACAAATTGATGCAGAGGGTCGCGGCGTTGTTGTGTACCTGCGTGGTCACGAAGGTCGTGGCATCGGCATCGGCCACAAGATTCGCGCATATTCATTGCAAGATCAGGGCTTCGACACTGTGGATGCAAACACCGAATTGGGTTTGCCTGTCGACAGTCGTGAGTACGGAATTGGCGCACAAATATTGGCCGATCTCGGAGTGCGCGAGTTGCGCCTGATGACCAACAACCCTGCAAAGTACGGCGGCATCGCTGGCTACGGACTTTCTATTGTCGAGCGAGTTTCGCTCAGCGTCTTAGAGACTCCAGAAAATGCTTCATACTTGCGTACCAAGCGCGACCGCATGGGTCATGTGTTTGACGGATCAGATATCGACAAGAAAACAACGAAACAACCAAACGAGAAGAGTAAATCATGACCACATTTGAAGGTTCGCATGACGGAAAAGGAATGCGCGTTGGCATTGTGTGTTCGCGCTTCAATGAGTTCATCGTCACCGCCCTACTCGACGGCGCCAAGCGTGGGTTGAGTGCGCATGGTGTGAGTGAGAGCAATGTTGATGTTGTGTGGGTGCCAGGTGCATTCGAAATTCCAATCGCCACAAAAGCCATGGCCACCAGTGGTCGCTACGACACACTCGTCACTCTTGGCGCAGTCATCCGTGGTGAAACCGCGCACTTCGAATACGTTGCAGGCCCAGTTGCCGACTCAATCGCACAGATCCAGCTTGAGACAGGCATGCCAATCGGCTTTGCTGTGCTCACTGTTGAAAATGTTGAGCAGGCAGTTGAGCGATCTGGCCCAGGCGCTGGCAATAAGGGCGAAGAGGCCGCAATTGGAGCCATCGAGATGGCCAACGTGTTGAAGGCGCTGCGCTAAACATTTTTTTGCACAACCGCTGCTGGTGCGGCACACATCGGAGCAACTCAGAAGAAATCTCTTGTGAGTGAAAGGCGAACGTTATGGGCATTGTGCTCAGCATGCTCGTTGCGGTCACGAGCGTGTTGCCCGCCCAACTTCCCCTCGATACTCCCCCGGTTCCCGTGTTATCCAATGTTGATGCGGTGCGCTATATCCAGTTCGACCTCGACATCACCACATTTGCACGACAACGGTTTTCTCTACGCCGTCAATACCCCACTCTCGATTGGACACATGATGGCTGCTCTGCACCGATCGTGGGAAGCGAAGGGAGATCGTTTAATTTTCGAACGGCGTGCGATAGACATGACTTTGGTTATCGAAACTTTAAAAATCTTGGACTTTTTGATACCTCGACTCGAACGCTGATTGATGAACAACTGCACCGCGACATGAATAGAGCATGTGACTCTCAGCGCCGCACGTTTAAGGTGCGATGTATTGCATGGTCCGAAATCTTTTACACGATGGTGCGTGCAGCAGGTGGACCGTGATTAGTGAGCAAGTCCAATAGAGATGATCTGATACAGCATCCTGCCGGTGGCACCCCAGATAGTTTCGTCGTCCAGATGGAAAAAGTGAAAACGAAATTGATTTGTTGGTTCGCCCCATTGTTCTTCTGCATACGTATCAATGCGCACCAAGTCGACAACCGGCACAGTAAAGACTCTGTCTACTTCGGCGTTGCGTGCGTGCAGTGAAGGTTTGTCTTTGAGAAAACCCACGATGGGCACAATGTGGCTTTTGCTGACATAGGTATTAAGCGGTGTTAATTGGCCAATGATCTCAACATGATTCGGGTCGAGATCAATCTCTTCGTGGGCCTCGCGCAATGCAGCATCGAGTGCGCTCTCGCCACTGTCTAGTCGCCCACCCGGAAACGAGATCTCGCCTTTGTGATTGGTGAGATCTTGTGACCTGCGAGTAAACACCAGCTCTGGACCAGACTCGCCGTCGAACAACGGGATCAACACTGCCGATGCGCGTGCGTCTTGAGCAGGTGGAACATGCGGCACTGTTACAGAAAACTTTTTGATGCGCTCGATCAACAGCTCGGTTGATCTCAGACCAGAGTGATCCAGATTGTGAAAAGGATTATCGGGCCGCACCCACACAGTTGTTGGGCGAGGAATTACTTGATCACCACCAGGTCGCATGGTGGAGTTGTTTATGCGGTTGGCTTCCAGCCAGTGGCAATAAGTTGCTTGAGTACTTCGTCAAGACCAGCAGTCTTC
>WLKU01000016.1 GCA_009701105.1 Actinomycetota bacterium
AGTCGATCACGTTTCCTTCAAACATTAATGGTGGCGAGACAATCACTGAGGCCGACACAAAATGTAAAGATGCAGACGGTGTTGAAAAGGATGCAACGTTGCGCGTGCTGGTATGGAACGATTATCGCAACGCTGCCGATAGCAAGATTTCGATTGCCAGTTTTGATGGAGTACGACTTACGAGTGATGGAATGGCCATTGCGCTTGCGTTTATTGCCGACGGTGTAGAAGTTCCGCAACCTGACTCGTCTGCACTTGCAACTCTTGCCTTCCAAACTCAAAAGTAGGTAGACACGATGCACGCAGTCGTGCTTGTCGGAGGGTTTGGAACAAGACTTCGACCACTGACTTACAGCATTCCAAAACCGCTCTTGCCGGTGGCGCACACGTCAATGCTTGAGCGATTGATGAACTCTCTTGCACGCGGTGGCGTGACTCATGCAGTACTTGCGCTCGGTTTTAAACCAGAGCCATTTATGGCAGCGTTTCCCAATGACATGTGCGGATCAGTACAACTGTCCTACGCAGTGGAGGACACTCCACTCGGTACTGCTGGTGCCATTGGATTTGCGGCACGCACAGCTGGTATCTCTGAAACATTTGTCGTTGCTAATGGAGACGTGTTGACAGATTTGGATATTGCATCGTTGATTTTGTTTCACCGACAACATGGTGCCGAGGGAACAATTTCGCTCACGCCAGTGAGTGACCCTTCTCAATATGGAATTGTTGAGACTGACGAAAGCGGGCGAGTGCTGCGCTTTGTAGAAAAACCACAACCCGGAATGACGACAAGCAACTTTGCGAGCGCGGGCACGTATGTACTTGAGCCATCTGCATTGGTGCGTATGCCGGGCGACCAGAAACTCTCCATAGAACGAGTGGTATTTCCACAAATGGTGGCTGATCAATCGTTATTTGCAATGTGGTCCGATGATTATTGGATCGATGCCGGGCGACCTGACACATTTATTGAAGCGAATGTGCACGTTTCAAAACGATCCGCACATACGACTGATGCGCCAATTCATCCCACGGCAACCGTGGCTGCATCTGCCGTGATTATTGACAGCGTGATTGGTGAAAGCGCAATCGTTTCGGATGGCGCTCGAATTCAGCATTCGGTGTTGCTGCCTGGAGCCCAAATTGGACAGGGTGCAGTCGTGATTGACTCGCTGGTGATGGGAAAGGTTGGCGTAAATTCTCAGGTAAGCAACTCGATAATCGGGTCTACTGGTGTTGTGAGCGATAACGAGGTGTGCAATAACGAGTCCGTGCCAGCGAATGATCCTGCACAGGTTCCAGAAAAATCACCGGAAAAATCTTCGGAGTAACAAGCAAAATGACTGTCACCCGAAAGTCGAAAGTATTCGTCTGCGGTGGGGCAGGGTTTATTGGTTCACATCTTGTAGAGCGGTTGCTTGCAGATGGCCATACCGTCGACGTTGTTGATGACCTGTCAACGGGTTCGCTCGCCAATTTGTCGGTTGCGCGCACGCTTGGCGGAGCGCTTAAATTCCATCATCTCGACATCTCGACGGTTGAATTTGCCGAGCTCGTAGGGTTGCGCCAACCCGATGTGATCTTTCACATGGCGCTCTTGCCTCCGAGTGCTACCGAGTCGGCTTCGGTATTGCGAGCAGCGCCAATGTTGTTGTCGGTTCTTGAAGCAGCGCGACGACACCGCGTAACAAAAGTAGTTGCATGTTTGCCAGCGGTGCTGGTGTATGGCGAGGTTCCCGCCAAATACCTACCTGTAAAAGAAGGACGCAAAGCGGATGCAATTGGAGTGCCGCATGTGATGGCGCAGACAATTGTCGACCTCTTGGGCGTGTATCGAGAAATGCACGACATTGAGTTCACTGCGTTGGCAATGACCAATGTGTACGGCCTACGTCAACGGCCAGAAGACGGCGTCGTAGCCGCATTTGCATCTGGAGTGATTCGTAATCAAGACCCAGATATTTATGGCAACGGAAAACAGACGCGAGATTTTCTCTATATTGACGACGCGGTTGACGTACTGGTGCGCACAATTTCAAAAGGTGGTGGTCTCGTTCTCAATGCGGGAACTGGGGTGCAAACGACAATTGAAGAATTGTGGAAGATGCTTGGCGCAGGCAGCACATTACGAGCAAAGAAACTACCCACACGCCCAGGTGATGTGCAGAGACTGGCTGTATCAACGGTGCGAACGCGAATTCAACTGGGTTGGTCGTCGTGGACGAGCCTTAACGAAGGTTTGGAAACAATACGCGAAAGTTTTACGCGCTAGTTATCTAAACAAATCTTCTTGAGCAGGGCGAACGATCTCGCTCATTGCTGAATCTCGCAACCATGTTGGGTCAACACCGCGAATGATTGCAACTGGAATGCCTGATGATTTACCCATCACTAGTTCGCCAGTGCTTGCAAGTTCGTCTGCTACACAAACTTCGGTGACGTGCATCATGCGACCAAGTGCATCTGGAGTGCCGCGCAAGTCGACGACACCCGCAATGCCAGCAACGCCGATTGCTACGTCGGTGAGACCATTGCGCCACGGCCGACCAAAAGTGTCGCTGACGATGATGCCAACTTCAACACCCAACTTGGCTTTGATGATGTCGCGGATGCGTCGAGCAGAGCGATCGCTGTCAAGCGGCAAGAGTGCAGCAAAACCGCGCTCGACGTTTGATAAATCGATTCCACTATTAGCGCAAATAAAACCATGCTTGGTTTCAGTAATTATCAAATCACCTCGGCGACGCACGATGCGAACGGCCTCCTCTTCGACGAGTTTTTTGTGACTAACGGGGTCATCTGGATCAATTGCGACGAGGCGTCCCTCTGCCTTCGAGACAATCTTTTGCGTTACAACCAGCACGTCACCGTTGAGCAGCGGGCCATTTGGTTCGGCGCGACAAGCGTCGACAATGATGTCTCCAAGTTGATCTCCGGGAACTATTTCACCGATTCCTGAGACGCTCCATGCGGTCATTTTCATCTTGCGCTCTCCAGTGTGGTGCGTGCCAGATGTTGCGATTTTTCTGGTGTGCTCATAACGGTATCAACAACGACACAACGCATACCTTCTGCCTCAACTTTGGATGCAAGGTGTGCATCTGCAGTATCGATAATGAGTGTGCCGCAAATTGGTGCGTACAGTTTTGCAACACCAACAACCGACGACTCGTGGCCGAGTTCGGTCATCAGTCGGTCGGCGGGGCCTTTGAGTGCGGCACCCGCAATGATCGGGGAGATTGCGACAACCGACTCGCGTCGTCGTGTGAGTGCGGCATCAACACCATGCAATGCGCGCAACGGCGCAATTGACACAAGCGGATTGGAGGGTGCAATGACCACCGTTTGTGCCGAGTTGAGTGTGTCAAGTCCAAGTGCAGATGCTGTTGAAGCGCCGTCAAATCGCACACTGCTCACGGCCACCGAGTGTTGGTGTTTAACAAAGTATTCTTGGAATGTAATTTCGGATCCTTGTTGTCCCGCTGCACAATCGTTGGCAAGAGTGACGAATGTAGAAACCCGATCGTTAGACATGGGCACAAGATGTACGTCGACGCCAAAACTTTTGCTGATCTCGGAAGTGACCTGCGCAAGTGTTGCGCCCTCTCGGAGGCGAGCAGTGCGATAAAAGTGAGTTGCTAAATCTTTATCGCCTAAATTAAACCATGTCGGTGCTGATGCTGAACCGTGAGGACGAACATCGACAAAGCGGGCGAGTGCAGACATTGCAGTCCACGATTCATTTTCGAGTCCCCAACCGCGCACGGGATCAATTGCATTTGCCAGTGTGTAAGTGACGGTGTCGAGATCTGGCGAAATTGAAAGGCCATGCAAAACGGTGTCGTCGCCCGTGTTGACAATGGCGGTGATGTCACGAGCGGGCACAACTTGTACGAGGCCACGAAGAAAACGAGCAGCCCCAACGCCGCCTGCAAGTACACAGATCACGCCGTTGAGCGTAACTATCTTGGATGGACAATTTATGACCAAAGGCAACTGCTAGATTTGAACGCGTTATGCGCAAAGCCTTTATCACCGGCATCACTGGCCAAGACGGCCGGCACCTCGCAGAGTTCTTGCAGACCAAGGGATACAAGGTCTTCGGAATGATGAAAGGTCAGCACAACCCACGCGCAGAGCTGTTGCGCGATGAGTTTCCGGAAGTTGAAGTGGTGCCAGGAGACTTGACCGACCTCACGAGTCTTGTGACTGCACTTGAATATGTGCAGCCTGACGAGTTTTACAATCTTGGGGCAATTTCGTTCGTTGCGATGTCTTTTAATCAAGCCGAATTGACAGCCAATGTGACGGGGCTCGGCGTGTTGCGCGCCCTCGAAGCGGTGCGCATGGTGGGTGGCGCTCAAAACAATCCGATTCGTTTTTATCAGGCGTCATCTTCCGAGATGTTTGGCAAAGTGCGCGAGACGCCTCAAACAGAACTCACACCGTTTCACCCTCGATCGCCTTACGGTGTCGCCAAGGTGTTCGGTCATGACATCACTGTCAATTATCGCGAAAGTTACGGCATGTATGCGTGCTCTGGTATTTTGTTTAATCATGAAGGGCCGCGTCGTGGGCTCGAGTTTGTGACCCGCAAGATCACCAACACTGCTGCCCGTATCAAACTGGGTATTGATAAAGAACTCGTGCTCGGCAACACCGATGCAAAGCGCGATTGGGGCTATGCCGGCGACTACGTGAAGGCCATGTGGATGATGTTGCAGCAAGATGCACCAGATGATTACGTGATTGCAACTGGCGAGACGCACAGTGTTGATGAATTCTTGACACTTGCATTTGAAAAAGCCGGTCTTGGCGACTTCCATCAATATGTGAAGCATGATCCAAAATATTTCCGACCAGCAGAAGTTGACCTGTTGATCGGCGATCCTTCGAAAGCAGAAAAGAAATTGGGTTGGAAACGCGAAGTTGGATTTGATCAGTTAGTCGACATGATGGTGCAACACGACATTGCCTACGAAACGAATCGTCTCAAGAAAATTTGAGCATACGGCTGCGCAATGCAAGCATAAAACTGACAAGCGCAACTACTGAGCTACCAACGAGAGCAATCTCGACTCGCAGATAGAGATCGTTGCTTGACCATGCTGCAAGAGCAACAAAACTTGCAAACCCAAGTGCCCAGCCCGCGCCGGCAAGCGCGTGGCCGCGAAGGGCAATAGTTGCCTGAGCAAATGTGACAGCCACCATGTAGATCGCACTTGAAAGAGCGAGCAATGTAAGAGTGCGGCGATCAATGTTGCCTTCGTAGACGAGCTTGAGAACAGCTGGCCCAATCGCGAAGGCACCAATTGTGCCGACGACACCGACGCCAACAACGAGCACAAGAAGTTTGCGCAATGCACTGCGAAATTCGTCGAGGTGCCCTTGCGCTGCCAAGCGCGCCAAGCGCGGCAACAGCGCTGCTTGCACGGCCTGAAACAAAAAAAGAGGAATGCGTGCAAAAATTACTGCGTTGCCAAACTGCGTAATGAGTTCGGGTTTGGCGTCGGCACCCAAGATGTCAACGGTGATTGGGCCTGCATTGACGAGTGCAGCGCCAAACAGCGAACCCAGTAGCAGCCAGCCAAGATTTGGCGTTACTTCAGACCACGGCGCTGGCGGACCAGCATCGGTGTGCAGTTTGCCAAAGAGACCAACGCCAATAACGCCAACAAGTGGCGACAGTGCGATCATGAGTGCAAAGGCTCCGACGCTGTTGACTCCGAGCGCCCAGAGCACTGCAACACCGATGACACGGGCGGCACCGTCTGCACCAATGATGATGCCGTATGAACCAAAGCGTTGTGACCCAGAACAGATGCCGCGCGCAAGGTGCATCGGTGCGTACGACACAAGCGTGAGCACAAGGCACACCACGACAACGCCGTATCCATCAAACAAGTGCTTCGTGAGATATGGAGACGCAACGGCAATGATCACGGCAAGAACTATGAGCATGGTCGCGGCAAGTGGAATCATGCGGCGAATAATCGGTTGGCCGCCTTGGTTGAGCGCTCGCCGATGAGAAAGTGCTCTGCCTACTTCTTGTTCGATCGGTAGGAAAAAGCCAGGTGCAAGGGAAAATGCGATGAACCACATTGCGACAATTGGTTTGAAGCCATCTTGCCCCAGGGCTTGTTGACCAATTTTGAAAAATACGAATGCGGAGATGCCTGCGATAAACAGGCCAACACCAACCGTCAGCGTGCCTTCGGGAAGGGGAATGCGACTGGTGTTCGTCGGCTCGGGCGCCGGAGTCAGCAGAGTTGGTTCAGTGAATGACAAGCAAGCCGATGTTACTTGCTGGCTTGGCTGTCGTTGCGCGAGTTGAGAAGCGAAGTCATCACCATCGCGATGTTGCTGATGGTTGTTTCAACTTGCTTGACAACGAAAGCCTTGGCCTGTGGAAATTCTTTATCAATTTCTTCGGAAAGCTCGCGCCGCCGCACCTGCACCTTTTGGAAGGCGAGAATACCGATGCCAACGGAGGTGTAGGCCAAGTCTTTGGCTTTCATTTTTAAACAATCAAGGTCAATATTTTTTTCTGTCACAAAGATCCTTTGTAGTCCACAACCTCAAACCGAGGGTATCTAGGGGTGTTTGTAAAAGCAAGTATCAGCAATGCTTTGCGCACGCTTGATTTAGGCCATGGGGCAGCAAGGTTGGGCACAACTAAACTCTGTTCACCGTGACGAATCCAACCGATTTGAATAATTTGGGCGAACGCGTCTCGCCAGTGCAGGCCCCGCCCGTGGTTGTAGCGATGGTGGTTCACCAACCCTGTCCCTGGCTCGATGAAGTATTGACTTCGCTTGCAGCACAGGACTACCCAAACATGCAAACTCTGTTTTTTGTGACTGGAACTGCGTCTTCGCCAACTGCCGAAAATGACATCATTCGCCAAGCGTTGCCAGCGGCGGTGATTCGTCAGGTTGAGGGCAACCCTGGGTATGGGCCGCTGATGAACGAAGTTGGACGTTTAGTTGAAGGCGAAACCGGCTTCTTTTGCTTTATGCACGATGATGTTGCATTAGAGAGCAATGCAATCTCGACCATGATCGAAGAAATGTTTAGATCAAATGCGGGAGTCGTCGGACCCAAGTTCGTGATCTGGGATGACATTACGGTGTTGCAAAGTGTGGGGCTAGGCGCTGATCGAATTGGCGATATCGATTCGATTGTTGCACCAGGCGAGAAAGACCAAGAACAACACGACGCAGTGCGTGATGTGTTTTTGCTGCCGTCTGCATGCATGTTGGTGCGTGCCGATTTGTTTCGTGAGATCGGTGGTTTTTCTCCCGACATCCCGCTGTTTGGCGAAGACCTAGATTTTTGTTGGCGCACTCACCTGAGTGGCGCGCGTGTGTTGGTGGTGCCAGCCGCACGTGCCAGACATCGCAAAGAGATGAGCGTCTCACGATCTGTGTCGACGATGAGTGCACTCGAGGCACGTCATCGAGTGCGCACAGTGGCCACGTTGTCGAGCCGAATTCAGTTGCCCATTGTTTTGATGCAATTAATTGTGATGGCGATTGCACGTGTCGTGATTGGCGTATTCAACGGAACATTCCGGCAAGCACAAGTATCTTTGCGTGCATCAATCGCCGTTATTTTTGACGTTCGATACATTGTCCGGCGCAGAGCAGAGGTGCGACCATATCGACGAGTTTCTGCTGCCGAAATTCATGGTCTGCAGAGTCGTGGGAGTGCCCGTCTGTGGGCTTTCATTCGTAAACGACAAACACGAGTGCAAGAGATTTCTGGTTTGAGTGCCAAGAGTCTGAGTTCTCCAAAGTCGAGGTTTGTGGGGATTACTGCCCTCACCGTGATTGCACTGATTGTTATTGGTAGTCGGGGGTTGATCGGTGGCGGGGTTGCATCAGTTGGCGATTTCTTGCCGCTGAGAAGCGCAACCGAGTCACCAACAGCATTGATTTCGTCGGTCGTGAGTGGTTGGTGGCCGGCGGGTTTTGGTCAGGCGAGCGCAAATCCAACGGGAATTGTTTTGCTCGCGATTACCGGTACTGGCGTGCTGGGCAGACTCGGAGCATTGCAAATGCTTTCAGTGGTCGGTGCGTTAGTGGTCGGCTGCGTGGGCATGTGGCAAGTAGCGAGTGGTTTTTTTAGTTCGCGAGCCCGCATAGTCGGGTTCTTGGTGTACGCAGCAGTGCCGGCACCGTACGCAGCAATCGCTCAGGGGCGTTTTGGAGTGTTGACTTGTTATGCAGCATTGCCGTGGCTGCTGCGATTGTTCGTGCGCGTTGGTCAGCGTCCGGTCGGCGTTCAAAAAACTCAGGTGTGGGCATTGGCTGTTTTGTTTGGTGCTGTGGTTGCTGCATTCGCGCCGATTTTTGTGATTGTCGCGCTGTTTGCGAGCGCAGCGTGGATGACAGCAGATCTTGTGTCGCACGTGCGATGGCAAGCAATTGTTGCAGTGCTGCAGTTGATGTTTGTGTTTGTTGTTGGAATCATTGTTCTCAACTTCCCATGGTCTGGCGGATTCATTGCATCGGATTGGTGGCAGCAGTTGGTCGGCGTACAAACGATGCGCGAAGGTCGTATTGGTCTTTCAACTCTTGCGCGTATGGACAGCGGTGTGATTGCAATCTCGATTTTGGCGCTTGGTTTGTATGTTCCTGTGATTGTTGGTCTATTGATAGTGCGTGGCGACAAATTGGTGTGGGCTGCGCGCTCTGCATCGCTCGTACTCTTTTCACTCATCGCTGTGTCCTTGTCTGATGCCGGTTACGTGGATATAGCGATGCCCGAATACGGAATTCTGCTCGTCGTGGTTGCATGCGGTCTGTCATTGGCGGCAGCCACAATGTCGAGTTTTATTTTTGATGATCAAGCCATCAATGCTTATCGATGGTGGAAGCCACTTGCGAGTATCGCGCTTGCGTGCATCGTGGTAGGTGTTCTGCCCGTGCTCGTACTGAGTTCAAACGGACGCTGGGGTCAGCCAAAAGTTTCACTCGCCCAGTTGGTGGCGCAGCTGCCAACCGATCCAGAATCGGGCGACTACAACGTTGTGTACGTAGGAAGAAGCGAAGTGTTGCCATTACCTGCAATGCGTCTGAATGACCAAACAGCGTTTGCTGTTGCAGATGATGGAGAGTTGACATTGCGTGATCATTGGTTGGCTCCGACTAATGCACTCACTGATTCAGTGGCGCAAGCTCTGGACGCCGCAATCTCTCAGCAGACAGTTCGTAGTGGGCGCTTACTTGCAAGTCTTGGAGTTCGTTATCTAGTCGTGCCGATTATTGATGGTGCTGCATCAACTGTTGACCAACCGCTTGAAGCACCGATTGGCCTGCTCGAAGGTTTGTCGCTGCAACTAGATTTTCGGCGCGTGTACACAGCAAATGATTTAGTGATCTTTGAAAATATGGCTTACGCGCCATCGTTGACAAAACTGGATGAGGCATCTGCGGTGCTGAGTCAGCAGGCAGGTACCGATGCTTTGCTGTCATCGCAGTTGCAAGTCGCGCAGGTGCTTCCACGTATTGGAGACATTACAAGTCGTCCAACACCAATTGAGGTAGGCACTATTCATTTGGTCGCACCCTTTAACGATCACTTGGTATTACGTGTGGACGACTCTGACGTGATTCCGCGAGTTGCCTTTGGTGGCACAACGGCGTTTGATTCACCTGTGGCGGGAACGGCGACTCTTGACTTTAGGACACCATGGAATCATGTTGTGCTGCTTTTGGTGCAATTGATTTTGTGGGTCTTGGTGATCTCTGCAACGTTTAATCTGAAGCGTATAAAGTCCCGAATAGGTGTGCGGCGCGAGAAGCCGGTTGTGCTTGGCGAGTCGAGTGATTCGTTGCTTACGTTTAACAAACTAGACAGTGCTGGCTCGCTATGAAACTTGGCACAAATTTTTTTAGATCCCAAACGCCGTCGCATATGACGTTACGTCAATTGGTGATGGTTGCCGTAGTGGTGGCTACTAGTGCGGCTCTATTTGTTGTGGATAACAACGCGAATAGCAACGGCAATAGCAATTCGAATATTGACAACGCTCCTAATTTTGCAGAAGTATCGACATTGTCTGCGATGCCATTTATCTCGGCTAACGATTCGATGACGACTAATTGGTTTTGTCCCGGTGTGCCCGCCAACGACGAAACCATCTCGAGCAGTTTGGTGATCTCAAACGCTTCGGATATAGATATTTCAGCGACGGTGACATTGTTGAGCTTGGATCAGACCCCGGTCGTCAACGCTGTATCTATTCCCGCAAGGTCGCACATCACGCTCGACGCTCGTGGCGGCATTACTTCGCCGTTTGTGAGTGCAGTTGTAGAGATAGTGGGGTCTCAGGGATCGGTTGAACAAATCGTGAGACACCCCGCAGGCGATGCGGTTGTCTTGTGTGCTACTCAGCCAGGAACTGATTGGTATTTTGCAGATGGATTTACCGGGGCCGATTCAATTGAGCAAATAGTGATGACTAATCCATATGTAGATGCGACTGTTGTCGACATCACTTTTGTCACAGCAGATGCAGAACGCAGTCCAGAACAGTTGCAGGGCTTCGTATTGCCTGCCAACTCGGTTGTTGCATTATCAATGGACCTACAAGGTGCGCGTAATGAACCGATTTTGGCGGTATCAATCCATGCATCCTCTGGTCGCTTGGTGGCCGGTCGTGTGCAACATTATTTAGGCCAGGGTCGCCTTGGTTTTTCAATGAGCCTTGGCGCTTCGGCAATGAGCACACAATGGTGGTTTGGTAATGGAGAAAAAATTGGTGGCAACACAGAAAACCTTGTGATCTATAACCCGAGTAGTCGTGATCGTTCGCTCAGTGTGGTGTTTGTGAATGGAAGTGATTCGGCAAACAGCATCGAACCACTCCTCATCACAGCACCAGCTCATCGCGTGATCACTATTGATACAGGCACCATCCCGAGTCTTCCTGTTGGAAGATATGGAATCATCGTGTCAACCAACGATCAAGACCTGGGTGATTCGCTGGGCATCGTTGTTGAGCAGGTCATCAACCGTCGCGATGGCAACACAGTAGGAACGTCAGTCGTTTTGGGTGCACCACATAATTCTGGGTCGACGACGTGGAGTGCTCCGAGTGGTGTCACGCCTAGCGAAGATGCGTTGCAGGTGATGAATACAACGTCGCAGGAAGCAACCGTGAGTGTGCTGCAAGTTGGGCCAGCCGGCGCTGTTGTGTTGGGTGGGCTCGAGTCGCTCGTGTTGCCAGCGGGTGGAGTGTTGTCAATAGGGGTTCCTCCAGGACTTCCTGACGCACAGATTATTGTGCAAGCCACAACAACAGTTGTTGTGCAGCGGCTGCTGTTACGAGGTCATGGTCTCATCGGTCGAAGTGCCGTTCTTGCACTGCCTTACTTACCTTCGGTTAACAATTTTTTGAGTGAGTCGGCACCGTGATTCGGTTCGTGATCGTTGGGGTTGTAGTTGTTGTTGCGTTGTTGGCCAACTTGTGGCAACGCAAACGACGAGTTGATGCACCAACTCAAGGAGCGAGTGAAATTCCGTCCCAGATTGACCGGTCGGACTTTGTGCGACCAGACGCACCTTGGATTGTTTTGGCCTTTACTTCTGCAACGTGCCAGACATGCTCTGATATCGAGCGCAAAGTGCGAGTGCTCGAAACAAGCAGCGTTGCGATACAAATATTGGAATTCACGGCAGAGCGCGAATTGCACAAGCGTTACAAGATTGACGCTGTTCCTGCCGTGTTGATGGCAGATGCAAGCGGAGTAGTGCAGGCAAACTTTTTGGGACCAGTATCGGCTACTGATCTGTGGGCTGCGTTGGCGAGAGCGCGCGACTCAGTCGTGTAATTGGGTTGGCGAATCGTGCGACGATTCGTTTTCGATGCGGCGTGTTGGCTGACCGAGACCTTGTTGGACCAATCTCGAAACCATCGCTCCGTCAATCGTCTCGTTGTCGAGTAGTGACTGAGCAACAAGATCGAGGCCCGTGCGATGCTTTTCAAGCATGACGCGTGCACGCTTCTCTTGCTCGAGCAGAATACGACCGATCTCCTCGTCAATTTTGCGCGCTGTCTCATCCGAATATTCGCGACCACTTGTCATTAAGTCTTCGCCAAGGAAAACTTGTTGCTGACCAGACCAGGCCATTGGGCCCACTGCATCGCTCATGCCCCATTCGCGCACCATTCGGCGTGCAATGCCTGTGGCCTGCTCGAGATCATTTGCAGCGCCACTGTTGAGCGAACCGAACACCATCATTTCGGCAACTCGGCCACCCATGGCTTTGCAGATCACGTCTTCAAAAAACTCACGTGAATAGGTGTGTCGCTCTGCAGGCAGTGTCCAGGTGACGCCGAGCGCCATACCGCGGGGGAGAATTGTCACTTTATGCAGCGGGTCGCTGTGCGGCAGAACTGTTGCAAGCACTGCGTGCCCGCCTTCGTGATATGCGGTAGCGCGTTTTTCTTCTGCGTTTAACACAAGGCTTTCGCGGCTTGCACCTAACACCACGCGGTCACGCGCATTTTCGAAGTCGATGCGTTCGATGTGTGTCGAACCTCGACGCACGGCAAAGAGTGCCGCTTCGTTGACCAAGTTGGCCAAGTCGGCACCGCTCATGCCAGGAGTTGCTTTGGCCATCGTGTCCAGATCGACATCTTGACCCATGCGCTTGCCGATTGAGTGCACTTTGAGAATGGCCAATCGTTCATCTGATTCTGGTAACGGCACGATGATCTGACGATCAAATCGACCTGGTCGCAACAGTGCGGCATCCAAGATGTCAGGACGGTTGGTAGCAGCCAACACGACAATGCCTTCTGTGGCTTCGAAGCCGTCCATCTCGGCGAGCATTTGGTTGAGTGTCTGCTCGCGTTCATCGTGACCACCGCCAAGACCTGCGCCGCGCTTGCGACCAATCGAGTCGATTTCGTCGACAAAAATAATTGCTCGACCCATCTTTGCTGCTTGTTGAAAGAGGTCGCGCACGCGGCTTGCACCGACGCCAACAAACATCTCCATGAAGTCAGAGCCAGTAACTGACAAGAAACCAACTCCTGCTTCGCCTGCAACCGCACGAGCAAACAATGTCTTTCCCGTGCCCGGAGGCCCAACGAGCAAGATGCCCTTAGGAACGCGTGCACCGATTTCCTTAAAGCGCTCTGGTGTGCGCAAGAAGTCAACTACTTCTTTGATCTCTTGCTTGACACCTTCATAACCAGCAACATCGGCAAACGTGGTGACTGGCTTGTCGGCGTTGAAATTTTTGGCACGGCTACGACCAATCGACATAATGCTGCCGGCTTGGCCCATAGCGCGACGCTGCATCCAGATGAAAAAGCCCATGATCAACAAGAAGGGCAACAAGATTGGAATGAGGCTCGTGAAAAAGTTGCCCTGCGGCGTTGAATAGTCGTAATCAACATTCTTTGACTTCAGCAATTGCTCGTCTGCATCAGAGAGAGTGACCGCACCAGTTGTTGTGAACGTGTCACCACTTGTCAACTCGCCACTGATGGTGTTGGAGAGGTTGTTGATCTTGACAGAAGTGACTTGGCCGTTAGAAACTGCCTCGAGGAATTCGGTGTAGGTAAATTTTGTTGCCGTTGTTGAAGGAATAAAACGCGGTCCAATAACGAGTGCTGCTGCTACTGCGATGAGTGCCCACACAGCCCACCTTGGCATCGATGGTTTGTCCTTACCAGTTGGAGAAGCTCCATTTTTTTGTGACTTGCCTGGCATGCCTTTTCGCAACTGACGCTGTTGACGTGGCTTTGATGAACCAGGTTGATTGGATGGCGGAGGAGGGGGTGGCAATTTGCTCATGAGGCAATGATACGGGCACTTGTAGCAGTGTTGAACAGTCCACCAAACTGCGCAGTTGCACGATTATTGTGGGCACATGGCTCGTCACTGTTCACGTTCTACATGTTCGCAATCTGCAGTAGTAACGCTGACATACCAATATGGTCGCGCACTCGTGTGGCTCGACGACTTGGCAATGGATCGAGATCCTCATGCCTATGACCTGTGTCTCCGTCACTCGCAGCGGTTTGTGGTGCCAACTGGTTGGCGTCTCGAAGACCGCCGTGACCGTTTCACGATGGTGATTCCAAATCGTCTAGCGGGATGACTCAGGCACCTTGGCCGCCGCCAAGCGTTGAACACAAACCTAAACGCTCGCTACTTTCAATATTGTTGCTGTGGGTTGGCTGCTATTGCACCGCGGTAGTGCTCGGCGTTGCTGTGATGTCGATCAGCGGCACTAGCAGTAACGCCGCAACCGATTCTCCGACTACGTGGGTCTTGGCACTCTCGGCTCTTGGGCTCTGGCTGCCGTTTGTTTTTATGTTGCGATGGGTGGCTCGTCGTGCAGGCACCGACTTCCGTCAATATTTTGGAATGAGGTTTGCAACAATTGACTGGTTGGGAATTCCTCTCGGAATTTTTTGTCAGGTTGTACTGATGAATGTCGTCAATTGGCCGCTCAACAAGTGGTTCCCTGACACATTTAATCCGCAGCGCATCGAAACTCGCGCGCGTGACATGGTCGACGCCGCACATGGTGCATGGTTCATCGTTTTGTTTGTTGTAGTTGTCGTTGGCGCACCGCTGGTTGAAGAGTTGGTGTATCGCGGATTTATCCAAGGTGGATTGCAGTCGCGAATTGGTTCGACGTGGGCGCTGATCATTACCGCAGCATGGTTTACCGTCGTGCACCTTGAGCCAATCGAATTTCCTGGGCTGTTTGCTTTCGCCCTTGTGCTTGGTCTGTGTTACCGACGAACTCAGCGGGTGGGTCTCTCGATGGTTACCCACTTGGCGTTTAATGCAACGGGATTGTTGCTCGTAGTACTCTCCTAAGATATTGGAAGCATGAACCACGACGACATGAGTGAACGCACAACTATGTTGCGCCGTTGGTCAAATCAATTCGAATTGAACGCCAACTACTGGAAGCGCCTGTCGGCAATCCTCGTGGTGGGTGGCGCAACAATATTTTTGTTGCTCACATTGCATCCAGATCTGATTTTTCGTAACAACACCCCAACGGGTGGTGACATGGGTGCGCACGTGTGGGGTCCTGCGTTTTTACGTGATCACTTGCTCAATCATTTCCGCTTAGCGGGGTGGAGCATGGACTGGTATGCGGGGTTGCCTGTGTATCGCTATTACATGGTGGTTCCAGCACTGTTCATCGTTGGGCTCAATCTTGTTTTGCCGTACGGCATCGCAATCAAAATTGCAGCTGTCATCGGAATTTTGACGTTGCCATATTGCACATGGCTCTTTGGAAGATTCGCTCGGTTCGCATACCCGATACCCGAGATGTTGGCGATTGCGGCGACGATTTTTTTGTATGACGAAAGCTTCACGATCTATGGCGGAAACATTGCATCAACAATGGCTGGCGAATTTTCATTTTCGATTGCACTCTCACTGAGCATTCTGGGTTTTGCATTGGTATCTCGCGGCCTCGAGACCGGCAAATATCTGGCTACCGGATCAATTGTTGTTGCTTTATCAGCCCTCAGTCACGGCATTGTGTTGTTGTTTGTGTTTGGTGGAGTTGCATTGATG
>WLKU01000017.1 GCA_009701105.1 Actinomycetota bacterium
ACCATGATTTCGCGCACCATCGTGTCGCCAAACTCAATAACAGATTCAATGAGCTCGCGCTCTTCGTGCTCGATCACACTGTCATGAGCGGCTGCCTCAACAATCCCCAAAAATTCCTGCTCGCCGATGAATGGTCCTTGTGCAAGACCTTTGCCCTTCACGATGACGTTCGTTAGGCGAATGAGCAATCCAGATGTGATGCGCAGAGGCCAGAATCGAACAACAAATTCGATTGGTCGTGCAGTAATAGTTGCGCCCTTAATTGGGTTGATCAGAGCGTACGTTTTTGGCACGGCCTCGGCGAGCACGAAGAACAAAACGACGTTGAGCGCTACGCCCACCGCAACTCCAGCAGGGCCAAACAAACTGTTAGCAACAATTCCAGTCAACGTTGCCTGCACGGTTTGCGAAACGTTAATGAGGAGCAACAACGGGTTGACCCACATGGCAGGTTGAGCAGCCAATCGCACAAGTGCTTTTCCGGATTTGACACCCTTCTCGGCCAGGGCTGCTGCACGCGGCTTCGTCATTTGCGACATGCTCATTTCGGCCAACGACAAAAAGATCAACACAAACAACAGCACGACAATCACCAGCATCATCCAAAGATCCATAGTCGACGGTGCCTTAGCGAGTAACGCGCTCATTGCTGTACCTCAGGTACATGAAGAAAGTTGGTCGGCGCAGTGGCGTGCCAATGAAATGATTCGAGGTGCTTGCGTTCAAGAGCCTGCATCGCACTTGCTGCGCTAGGCGTATCGTGATCATTGCCGAGCACGTGCAAAATTCCGTGCACCAATAGCAACGCCATCTCATCATCCTCTGTTCCCGCATGAGATGGTGCCTGCTTTATTGCCACGGTTGGGCAAATCACTACGTCGCCGAGCAGCAATGGCAAATCGGCAATATCAAATTCATTCTTGTCTGGCCCTTTTGTCAGCGCACCAGGCCCGGGTGTGCGCGTTGCTTCTACTGCATCTAGAGGGAAAGCCAATACATCAGTTGCATAGTTATTGCCCATGTATTGAGCATTGAGTTGCTGCATGGTTCCTTCATCCACAAACACCACCGTCAGTTCAGCAGCGCCACGCACACCTTCGGCTTCCAAAACATCAAGAGCCAATGTCTGCCACCTGCCGAGATCAACTTCTACAGCAACTTGCTCATCTGCACAGAAAACTTCAGGGTTTCCGTCTCCACCTGTGCGGCGTGGTTTTGATAAGCCTGGACGAGTCTCAGCCATCGCGCTTTTTCCAACTTGTATCTGAATTGATGCGAGCATTCGTCACACTTTCGTATGCCGCAACAATGTCGGCAACGATTCGGTGACGCACCACATCGGTTGCATCCAAATGGACAAAGGCTAAGTCTGGGATATCTGTCAACACGCGCTCAAGACCCAAGAGCCCACTGCGGCCGTCCGGCACGTCGACTTGTGTTGTGTCACCAGTGACAACGACCTTGGTACCAAAACCAATGCGTGTCAAAAACATCTTCATCTGCTCGGGCGTGGTGTTTTGCGCTTCATCCAAAATTACAAAACTATTATTGAGCGTGCGACCACGCATAAATGCCAATGGGGCTACTTCAACGACTTGACGCTCTAAGAACAACTTTGCCTGCTCTGCGCCAACCATGTCATGCATTGCGTCATACAACGGTCGGAGGTACGGATCAATCTTGGCTGCAAGATCACCTGGCAAAAAACCTAAGCGCTCGCCAGCCTCAACAGCGGGTCGCGTAAGAATTATTCGCTGCACTCGCTTCATCTGCAATGCCTCAACCGCCATCGCCACCGCGAGCCAACTTTTCCCGGTGCCAGCTGGCCCAATTCCAAACGTCACGACATTGTCGCGAATGGCCTCGACATATCGACGCTGTCCTGCGGTCTTAGCGCGAATGACCCGACCGCCACTAGTGCGCAAAATCTCCTCTGTCAAAATACGACTTGGGCTTTGATTGGCCCGCACCATCACAATTGAGCGAATAACAACTGATCGGTCGAGGTTCTCACCACGTTGCAAAAGTTCAGTGAGTTCTTCAAACAGTTTGCTCACTAGCGCCGCATCAGCACCGCTTATAGAAATCTCATTGCCACGCACATGAATTGCGCAGCTTGGAAACTCATCTTCGATGTAACGCAAGTGCTCATCGCGCTCGCCAAGTAGCCCCGACATCAAATGCGCGCCAGCAACAACGAACGAAACGGTTGATACCGACAGGTTGGACACGCTCATCGAAGGTTCATGCAGAGTGGCTGCAAATCAGATTCATGACGCTATAAATCTAGCGTAAATCGCGAATTATCGGTTTTGTTGTGCCGCTACCGTCTGCAGCACATCCTGATCATGCGAATCCAATGCTTCATGAGCGTGGGCAGACTGAAAGTCGAGGGCGTAATACCGCTGCACGGTAAGGGGCAGCAACTGCGCTTCTCCAACCATGCGCGCCATCCGTCGCATTAACTCGGCTGCGCCGCCAACCGCATTTGGTTGATTATCTTCCGGCATGTCAAAGACCAGCAGCGCACCCTCACGAGCTTCTACCGCCATCGCTTGTCGCGCCATAAAAATGCTCGCACCGCGCACCACATAACTTGGGTCGACTACAGCCCACACCACATAGTGAACGAGGCCAGCCTTAAACTTCTCAGGAAAATTGCGTTTGAAGTACTGCTCACTGAGCCATCGTGTTCGCTTCACATCTGTCGCTACAAGCGTCATGGCTACCGGCATCGAGTCTTCCCACACCACCCAAGCACGATTGGTTGGGTCGGTAAGTTGATCGTTGAATTCCATACGGTCGAGCATCTCGTGTGTCACCGAATCTTCGGCGGTACGTAGGTATGCGCGCGAATACAGCGTCCAAAGCTGTTCTTTCAACGTTGGGTCGGTCACGGGCGAGTGACGAGTCACAAACATTCGGGCGGGTCCTTTTAAACAACTTTCGAGGGTGTTATGAGACGACGCAAAGCAACGTCTCAACTCCTCCGCCTGCATCAAGAATAACCCATCCATACACACAAAATCGGGATGTAGTACCGTTTTGCCAGTGAAAGCCGCGCCAATTGCACGAATTTCATTAGGCCTGATCGGCGTAGGGATTGTCCTAGCCATCACCAATTCTTTGGTCAATTCTGTCGACCTGAGCAACAATCTCTATCTCGTTGCAACTGTGCAACTCGCGGTAGCCCTGGTGTTTGCTGTGCGTGTCAACAAGCCCAATCGTGCGATTTGGCCGGTCTTGTTGTTGATCGTTCTGTGTTCATCTGTTGCGCAAATCTTTGACGGCACATTCACAGCTCAGCCAAGCCTGCAAGCAATTCCCGAATCACTATTCCTAGCAGTACAGCTGTTGCTCGCGGGTGGACTGCTCTTCATCGTCAGCAGTCGATTGGGTAGCGACCCGCTTTCGGTGTTGGCTGACGGACTCATCGTCGCACTTGGTGCATGGTTTTTTATCTGGACAGTGTTGTTGCAACCGACGATCGGTATGCAAAGCATCACCACATTGATCTCCGTGATTCAGGGCTCAACACTTGGCATGAGCGCAATTGTGTTGTTCACGCTTGCAACGCTGCTGTTTGGAGACACAACTCGCAGTGCATCCGTCTGGCTCGTGGCAGGCGCGATCACCTGCACGTTGCTTGGAGATTTTTTGTATGCAGCAAACGATGCTGGCCGCATCGACATCACCTCCACCCAATCTTCCACTGCGTATATTTTGGGACTATTTCTCGCCTCGGCCGCATTCATCCATCCATCCATTTCTTCGCTCACCGAGCGCGGACCAATCCTGACCCAGCGTCCACTCATGGGCAGACTGATCGTCACTACTGCAGCATTGATCTTGCCAGTAGTCGTACTTGCACTTACCAATCCTGTCGACTCGACAGATCGCATTGTGCAAACGATCTCAATTTTTGTACTCACTGCAGCAGTCACATCCCGCGTCATTCATTCAGTGCGCGCGAATGCCGCGACACAACATCAACTCATTGATTCGGCTCAAACCGATGCGCTCACCGGTTTGCCAAACCGCAGTCTGATGCTTACGTTTGTTAACAATTCCCTACTCACCGCCTGGACAGAAGGACGAAAGCCGACCGTTTTGTTCATCGACGTGGATCGTTTTAAGAACATCAATGACTCGCTGGGGCATCAGGCTGGCGATGCGGTGCTCATCGCAGTTGCACAGCGGTTGCGCAATGCTCTTCCCCATCGATGTGTGGTCGGTCGCATCTCTGGCGACGAATTTGTGGTGCTCGATCCAGACACCCAAGATTCAAGTGATGCGATGCAACTTGCAGACAAAGTGCTCGAAAGTTTCCACGAACCACTTTCTCTTCGTCAAGGAGATGTATTCGTTTCTGCATCAATCGGCGTCTCGTCGTATCACCCATCCATTACGTCAACAGCCGACGACCTTTTGCGCCATGCAGACACTGCCATGTATCGCGCGAAAGATGCTGGCCGCAATTGTGTTGCAGTGTTTGACGAGTCAATGCTCGAGCGAGTCACGCAGCGACTTGCGATCGAGACTGCTCTCTACAGGGCGTTAGAGCGCCGTGAATTACGCCTCGTGCATCAGCCAATTGTTGACATCGACATGGGTGATGTTGTTGGGTTCGAAGCACTGATGCGCTGGCAACGCGACGACGGAACGATGATTTCGCCTGCCGAATTCATACCCATCGCCGAAGAAACCGGCACGATCGTGCCCCTTGGCGCATGGGCACTCCTTGAAGCGCTCACGCATCTACGCGGATGGATCACACAGGGCATTTGTCGCAGCGATGCAACCATGTCGGTCAATGTGTCGCCCCGACAACTGCACGACCCAAACTTTGTAGCAGTGGTTAATGAAGCGTTATTGCGTGCCCATGTGCCACCAGAACAACTGTGGCTCGAAGTGACCGAGAGCGTCATGATTTCCCAACCAGAGCAAGCTCTTGACGCGCTTAATGCATTGTGTGGTCTTGGTGTTCGCATTGCCATTGATGACTTTGGAACCGGCTATTCAAGCCTTTCGCTTTTACAGAAGTTTCCAATACAACGCCTCAAGATCGATAAGTCGTTTGTGAGCGGCGTTGCGCAAGACGAAAGTGCTCGCTCACTCGTGCGCACAATTATTGCAATGGGTGACTCGCTTGGCCTCGACATGGTCGCAGAGGGCATCGAAAGCGTGCAGCAGTTGCAAATACTTGCCGAGATGAAATGTTCAAAGGCTCAAGGCTTCTTGATCAGCCACCCAGTGCCGCCAGAATCGATGGGATCAACAATTGCATCACTCGATTCGTTTGGCGCGTGGAACAAGTTGCGCGGCAAAAACTCCTAAACGCTATTTTTTAGGCATCCTCGGCACAAACGAGCTTGTACGCCGCTGATACTCCTCGTATCCAGGTCGGCGCTTGTTGATTGACTTCTCAAGAATTGGAACGCCCGAATATTTCAAGAGCAAAATATTCATTACTAACGCACCGATAATTCCGAACAAACCAACACGAGATTCGGCTGCAATGAGAGCGATGCCCCACCAAGCGCATGCGTCACCAAAATAGTTTGGGTGGCGCGTATATTTCCACAATCCTTTGTCCATCACTTTTCCAGCATTGGCGCTGTTCGACTTGAATCTTGCCAACTGAATATCTCCAACTGATTCGAAGAGAAAGCCAACAGCCCACACGACGATGCCGATAAAACCAACTGCACCGATTTTTGCTTCATTGGTCATTTGACCCAATTGAACCGGCAATGAAACAATCCACATCAACACACCCTGCAAGCCAAACACAATGAACAAGCTCTTCACCGCAAACTTTGAGCCATAGTGCTTCCTCATCGCTTGATACCTAAAGTCTTCGCCCTTACCGTGATTACGCCAATACAAATATCCGCCTAATCGCACGCCCCACAAGGTGGTGAGCACTGCAAGCACTGTTCCGCGCTGCGAGTTGGCGTCAGACAATTGCCACGATGCCCAACCAACCATCACGAAACCGAGTCCCCAAAATATGTCGACTATTGAGGCATCCTTCTTGATCAAGCTCACAATCCACAGAGCGACCATCATCGCGACGATGCATACAGCGGTTAAAGCGAGTACTTGTGGGGTTGAGTTCATGAGAAACGATGTTAGTTATTCGGTGCTCGGTCTGCTGTATGGAAACAGAACCACCACGGCCAATGTTGACAAGATCAACATCATTACTGTTGGCCAGAAACCCAAAACAGGATTCCATGCGCGATCTTGAAACATATCCATTGCATTGTTGCCGTTAATACCGACGGTATAACGACGCAAAGCGCCCAAACCTGCCCAAATAATGACAATTGCCCAAAGACCAACTGCGGCAACCTCCCAATTACGTTTCCAAGCAAACGAACTAGCCGCGATAATCGGCAGACCTACGAGTAGCGGAACGATGTGCCGGCCCTGTGCCCCGAAAGAGCGCAGCATCGAGTAGTAGTTCACGTCCAAAACAACAACTAGAAAGATTGTCACCAGGCAGAGGGCAATCATTGCGATCCGCGTACCAGCCGAGCCGACGACAATACCTCTAGCAAGAACGACACAGTAAAGAGCAACGATCATGTACAAAGCAGCTCTTGGCATTGGTGCATCCAACCAACCAAAGTTGCCAACTGCCTGATCGAGCAACTTCGGAATATGGCGAAGAGCTTGATCAATCTGGCTGCGACGCGAGATACTTGCAATACCTTCGGACAACACGTTGTTTGTTTGGAAACTATATATTTTTAGATACCACCATCCAGCAAACAAAAACGCTACTCCGTGTATTGCCAGAGCATTTCTAAATTGCTGCGCTATCACTACCAGCGGTCGTCGCTGTTTAGTTGCGATAGAACTCAATGCAATAATTACTACATACAGCACTGGGCCTATTGCACGGGTCAATATCAGGAGCGCACCAGAAACACAAAATGCGAGTTCATTGAAACGAGTGTGATCACTCGTGATAACAGTAGGCAGAATCGACCACAGTGCGATCGCTGCACAGATCTCCAGCGCACTCGGGTTCATGGTGGAAGCCAAAAACACTGTTCCTGGCAACGTCGCCATCAGCACGCCGATACTTGAAGCGGCACGTCTTTTCATCGCAGCCACCGACAAAGCAAGCAACAACGCACAACACACACTCATCATCAATCGAGCTGCACGAACAGACAGATCCTGTGCCCCAAACACTGTTCCGATCCCTGAGATAAAGAATGAAGCAATCGGATATCTACCCATATTCGTCCAAGCCGGAATGTCTGTCACCTGCGTATCTTCCAACCGTGAGCCGCAACCAGGACGATCGGAAAACGGTGCAAAGCACCACGGAATATTGTTTGCGGCGCCAAACTGTGGGTCAATATTGACCGTCGTAGTCCAGTACGACTTCAATGGAGATGGCAACACGTTGTCACCCACCCACTCGCCGCGCACTACTGCAGCAGATCGCACGAAGTTTGAAGGCTCATCTGGGCCCGAGAACAATGGAGTCATGAGCGACCACACTGCTGTTAAGACAAAAATCGCTATGCCAAAATAGATACTGCGTTGTTTCACAAATACCATTCGGTGTCGTCGTAATGGGGCTCAAGGTTGTCAAAGAGTTTTTCGTTTTTACACAACACGGGTGTCTGCCCCAAACTCATGCGTTCGCCATCTCGAAATGCCCATTCGCCTCGTTGAGAGGTCTCGCCTCGCACATAACTCGAGAGAGCAAATGCCCGATCATGCAAAGATGTATTAGGCAACGAACCATGCACGGTCAGTAGACCCCAGATGACGGCATCACCAGGTTCGAGTTCAACGTCAACGATCTGTCGCGGATCAAGACCCACCGCGACCAACTCATCATCGTGCGTGAGCCCCTTCATAATCGACCCTTCGCCGTTGTCCGACAAACCCAAGTAGCCATTTGTATGACTTTTCGGCACAATCCTGAGACATCCGTTTTCTGATGTTGCACGATCGATAGCGATGCCCACAGTTACCGAATCTCGCACCACGTCTTCGTAACTCGTTTTGCTCTCTCGAAATCTCAAATCTTGATGAAACCGATAACCCGACACCGTTGCACCCGGTGGCTTCCAATGAATCTGCTGGGCAACCTGTTTAATGTTTCGACCCAAAAACGGCTCAAGCAATTGCAATATTGCTGGATCACTACGAAACTCGTCGAAATATTTGTTGGCCCACGCAAACCAATAAGCCTGAATCATGTAGCGCTGATCAAAATGCTTTTCGGGCAAAATCTCGTACGCCAAATTGCCGTGCTTGTACGTGACGGGGTGCTGAATGCCTGCTTGATACAAATCGGCAGTCTCTCGTTGTAGCCGCAGCACATCGTCACCATCAAAGAGTTGGCGAACGATCGCATACCCTTCTTCTCGAAATTGATCAACGATCGAAGAAGTTTTCATAATTTTGGAGTCATGATTTCATCTCGGCATCAGTCTCAATTGACTTGACGAGTGAACCCTTCCCAATATGGTGCACGCAATTTAAATTTCTGCAATTTGCCAGTAGCAGTTCGCGCCAACTCTGTTCGAAACTCAATGCGTTTCGGACACTTATACCCTGCCAACTTTGTTTTCGAATAGGTAATCAAGTCGGCCTCGCTCAGCGTCGATTCAGGCTTCTTCACCACGAGTGCCATCACGAGTTCGCCCCACTTCTCATCGGGCACTCCAATTACGGCAACTTCGGTGACATCAGGATGCGAGAAGATCGCACCTTCAACTTCAATTGAACTCACATTCTCTCCGCCAGAGATAATCACGTCTTTCTTGCGGTCAGCAATTGTCAACACATGTGACTCGCCAATTGAGCCGCCGTCACCAGTGCGAAACCAACCATCGACAATCGCCTTTGCGGTTTCTTCTGGCTGCGCCCAATAACCCTCCATCACCACATTGCTACGCGCGAGCACCTCGCCCGTCTCATCAATCTTGGTTTCTACTCCCAAAGCCGGCACACCCGCGGCACTCAGCACCACCGATCTGTCTGCAGCCGACAACGCATCAGTTTCGGGCGAAGGACTATTGACTGTGAGCAATGGGCTTGTCTCCGTGAGCCCGTAAAGCTGATTAAACGTCCACCCCAATTCGGTTTCAATGCGTTCGATGGTTCGAGCTGGTGGCGGTGCACCAGCAACAACAATGCGCGTTGCATCACGCCCTGGTATCGCACCCTTCCACGAAGAAGCCGCATCCAAAATTGCGTTGGCAACTGCGGGTGCTCCACACATCAAGGTCACTTCATGTTCGGCTACTCGCTTCAAAATCTCGCCACCGTCAACTTTGCGCAACACGATGTGCTTACCACCCATTGCGGTTATCGCATACACCATTCCCCATCCATTGCAATGAAACTGCGGCAATGTGTGCAAGTACGTCTCTCGGTCGTCGACACCCATGTGCCAACCAAACGTTGCAGCGTTGAGCCACAAGTTGCGATGTGTGAGTTGCACTCCCTTTGGCCGAGCAGTCGTGCCGCTGGTGTAATTGATTGTGGCCGTTGCATCTTCATTCGGCGTCCACGACTGTGGCTCAGTAGCAAATTTGTAGAGAACCTTGTCCGACTCGGCTCCAATCACAAAGCGATGCTTCGCTGATACGCCAGCAAGTGCTTCATCGAGTTCTGGGTCAACAAGCAATACTTCGGCACCACAATGCTCAACAATGTATGCAACTTCATCGGCAACAAGCCGAAAATTGATTGGCGTTAACACGCGACCATAAGCACTCACACCAAAAAAACTCGTCAGCAAGCGAGCACTGTTATGGCTCACAATCGCAACACGTGCGCCTTGCGCAACGCCAAGAGCGTCCAACCCAGCAGCCTGCGCACGTGCAAGCGCTGCCATCTCTGCATACGTCTTGGTTCCCCACGACTCTGCTGGCTGATCAGGCTCGTCGACGAACGCGATTCGATGCCCATACACCTGTTCTGCCCTGCGCAGATGGTCAACAACAGTCAGTGGAACTTTCACTTACAACCCCCGAAGCGATTACTACTCAAGAAGCAAGATTACCCGACCTACTCTTGGCCTACCGAAAGCACATAGGGTTATGTAGGGGACGAACCATGCGAGACGACAACAAACCATCCATCAATCTGGAGAAGGCGTACGCGCTTGAAACGCCAGAAGATAGCCGCAATCTGTATCGCATCTGGGCTTTGACTTATGACGCAGAATTTGCCCAAGAAAATGACTACATCTACCCACAAAGTATCGCCACAATCTGCGCGTCACTAGTAAACGTCAACTCCCCACAGAAGATTCTCGATATTGGTTGTGGCACCGGCATTGTTGGCACCTGCTTGAGTGAATTGCTTCCGGCAAGCCTCATTGACGGTGTAGACATCTCTCCCGAAATGCTCCATGTTGCATCAACAAAATTTCGTGTTGACACCAAGCCGGTGTATGGCCAACTCTTCGAAGCCGATCTCACTCAACCAATTTCGTTTTCCAATACTCAATACGACGTGGCAATTTCGGCTGGCACGTTTACTCATGGTCATTTGGGGTCAGATGCGCTCATCAATGTGTTGAGCACACTTCGGCCAGGTGGTCTCATGGTGGTTGGCATCAACAAAGAGCACTTCGGCGCAAAAGGCTTTGAGGCTGCACTGCAAAAAGCAACGGACAGCAAACTCATTAGTTCGCCAGTGTTTACCGAAGTGCAGATCTATGAGGAAGGCAGTCCCCATTATGGAGACTTGGCACTCGTTACTTCGTTTCTCGTCCTGTCCCCAGCTTGAATCCCGGGCTTCCAGCCGCGCTCCACTCGCCGACGAACTCCATGAACTTTTCGCCAAACGGATCAACACCTCGAAGAGGCATGTTGCCGCGCCTAATTGTCCAGTCATGAGGCGCAAGTTGCTCGGCTTTGTCCATGTGTTCAATCGCTCCAGATTCATCGCCACTCTCGCGCAATGAAACCGCTATTCGTCGGTGCAACCTGGCTTGTTGCACTTCGCTAGTTGGCAGCACCTGAAACGAACGCACCGCATCGGCATCCATAGTCAATTCGTTGTGACGAACCCATCTACGCAGCAACTCGTGGTGCACAGCAGAGTCGACACCACTAAACGACCTCCACATATCGCTAGCCGGTGTGCTGTCTGCTGGTCGCACAATTTTGTCGTTCTCGTCTATCCATAATGCGGCTGGCACATTGACGATTCCGTAGAGGTCGGCAACGATGTGCATCGTGTCGATCAGCACTGGGTATGACAACGGCTCTTTGGTTGCCCATTCCTTCACTGCTTGCGCATCTGCATCGAGTGCAACGGCAATGATGGTGAAACCAGTATCTGCTAATTCAGTTGCGAGTTGCTGCCAGACCGACAGCTCGTAGCGACAGCCTCACCAACTCGACCACGCAAGTATAAGTTTCTTACGATTGGCGAAATCGCTCAGTGAAACTAAATTGCCATTGATGTCGGGCAACGTGAAATTAGGTGCGTCAAGCGTTGCCATTGCTGCAGCCCGAATTGAAGCTTGCTCCCCCATAGCCACCACATTGCGCGACGCATCTATAACCATGTTGCGTCCAGTTACGCGTGCAAACTCGGCCACGTCGATTGATGCTCCATTACTCATCGCAGCCGTGTCACGCACTGGCACACAAATCTCGTCCTTACACAAGCCTTCTGCTTTCAGCGTCCAGCCTGTGGCGCGAGCAAAGTCATCAGAACTCACGCCCAACTCGCCAAAACCCACCTGACCAAATGAGTGCGAACCGCTTTCATCTATTACCGTAAGTTGTGTCATAGTCGGCAACAATATCGCAAGCTTTACTCGCAACACGATCGCAAGGAAAAACTTCACATGGGCAAATCAGTACTCATCACCGGTGCAGGATCAGGTTTTGGAAAAGGCACTGCGCTGGCTCTCGCCGCAAAAGGGCATCAGATAATCGCAACAACCGAGACCCAAGATCAGGCAAATGAACTTGGCAAAGAAGCTCCCCAATTACAGGTCATCAAATTAGACATTACGAATGCAACTGATATTGCTCAGGTTGCACCACTTAAGATCGATGTACTCATTAATAATGCAGGAGCGGGACAAACTGGCCCAATTGCCGATGTTCCTATCGACCGCGTGCGCCATCTTTTTGAAGTCAACGTATTTGGCACTCTCGCCATCACGCAGGCAGTACTGCCCCAAATGGTTGCGCGCGGCAGTGGTCGCATCATCATCATGTCTTCGGTTGCCGGCGTTATGTCTGGGCCGTCATTTGGTCCATACTCAATGACCAAGCACGCTCTCGAAGCAATGGGCAAGGCATTACGTGCGGAAATAGCCGGTCAAGGTATCGACGTCACCCTCATCAACCCTGGCCCGTACAACACTGGTTTCAACGACCGCATGGCCAACTCGATGTGGGAATGGTTTGATGACAAGGCCGTCAATGCACCAGCGGCAGAACTCATGCGCATTGTCGGTTCGATGGTCACTACAGGACAACTCGACCCCGTTGATGTGTGCAACCGATTGGTAGAACTCGTAGAAGCAGACACAACTACGGAAAATAACTTCATGCCGCCAGAAATTGCGGCCATGCTTGCTGCACGCCTTCAGGGCTAAACAAAAGAGATCAACGCGATGGAACTGTGGACAGTCATGCCATCGTCGCCACAACTCGTGGTGCAGCATGCAAAAGAATACGAAGCAGCCGGACTCGCGGGCATGGTTGTGTGGGACGCACAGAGTTCGGATGGTGATTGCTATGTGAGCCTTGCTGCTGCGGCAATGGCTACTACAACTTTGAAACTCGGCACAGGCGTAACAAACCCAGTGACACGACACCCTGCTGTCACCGCTTCAGCAATTGCCTCGCTGCAAGCGATCAGTAATGGACGAGCCGTGCTCGGTATCGGTCGTGGTGATGCATCGCTCGCCCACATTGGTCGTGCACCAGCAAGTGTCGAGACGTTGTCTCGCTATACACAGCTCGTACAGAGGTATCTACGTGGTGATTCAATTGCATTTGACGAACTTGCCGAGTTTGCAACCAACGCACCAAATCTTTCTCAACTCGATCTCGGTCACACACCGCCGCACAGCAGCCTCGAGTGGCTGGGCAACATGTCAAAGGTTCCCGTCGAAGTATCAGCCACTGGTCCTCGCATGATTGCCGACGCAGCCATTCATGCAGACGGTGTCATGCTCAGTGTCGGAGCCGATCTCGAACGACTGCGTTGGGGCATTGATCTGGTGCGTTCTACACGCACAGAGGCTGGGCTCGACCCAAACGGTATTTCTGTCGGGGCGTGGGTCAACGTTGTTGCTCACCCAGATATTGAGATCGCTCGTCAACTTGCATCAGGCTGGACATCAGTTTTCGCACGCTTTGCGATCATGCATGGCAAACCCACTGGGCCACAAACCGATGAATCGATTAAATCGCTCGAGCACCTCTACAACGAATTCGATCTCCGAGATCAGGCCTCGTCAACATCTGCCCAAGCACAAGGCATGTCACAGGATTTTATTGACACCTACGCAATTGTTGGAACGGCCGACACATGCGTGGATCGTCTTCAACAGATCAGCGAACTTGGAATCAGCAAAGTGATTGCTGTCGGTTTCGCCGAAACTACATCGAGCACTAATGGACGCTATGCAACTGAAACATTTCTCAATCAGATTGCACCTGCGCTAAAAAATTAGGCCTTCTTTTTTTCAGCCTTCTTGAGACGCTTTTCTTTCAACGACAACTTTGCTTCTTTTTTGTTGTTCGAGTTGCTCTTCTGTTCTTTGTTAGCCATGGTGTCCTCTTTCGTGGTTGAGATCAACACTAGTCGTGTTGCTTGAACTACATGATTATGGTGTTGCGGGTGGTTGAGCAGCAAGTCCACCGGTAAGACCACCCAATATTCCTCGCTCGTTGAGCCTGTCAAAGAACTCGATTGAGTACGCACCTTGTGGGTCTTGACGCACCATCTCATCCAAAATCTTGGCGTCTTCGCCCACCAAGATTCGCCACTTATCACGACGCACCGCTTCCAAAATCACCGCGGTTGCGTCTTTGGCAGTCATCGGAGCCTGATCTCGAAAACCCTCCGCAAGTGCCTGCAGCCCAACACGCAGGTCTTCATCACTGGCTGCACTCACGTCGAGGCCAAACTTGGTCAGACGCTCACGCTCGATTACCAACTGCTCAGCATTCATCTCTTTTGGTTCGCGACCAAAAATCTTGTTGGCATTCAGAATGATCGAAGTGCCAATGTGTCCTGGCATGACCACCGACGCGTGCACATGAGGAGCGTTTAGGCGCAAGTCGGTCATGAGTGCCTCAGTAAAACCCTTAACCGCAAACTTGGCCGCGCTGTATGCGGTGTGCGAACGAGCAGGCCCGATCGATGCCCAAAATCCGTTAATCGAACTGGTGTTGATGATGTGCGAAACCGGTGCGGCAATGAGCAGATCAAGAAACGCTCGCGTGTTGTAATAGACACCAAACCAACACACAGCAAACGTCTTATCCCAATCGGCGCGCTCGCCTGTTACAAAGCTGTAGCCCTGCGCAATTCCAGCATTATTGAACAGCAGGTTGACATGTTGGCGCCATCGTGCAACCACATCGCGAAATGCCAACACATCAGATTCAACAGAAACATCGGCGATATGTGTAATGAGTTGACCCTTGTTGCCGGCTGCAGTGCACAATGCAGCAGTCTCCGCCAAGTTCTCCTCGCTGATATCGCATGTTGCGACATCACAACCATCGGCAGTGAGTTGCAATACCATCTCACGACCCATGCCTGTGCCACCACCAGTAACTACAGCAACTCGTCCATCAAAACCATTTTCAAATCTTCCACTCATCGCATCCCCCTATTCGAGTAAATCTAATTGTTACGCATCACGGTGACGAAGGCGCAACGACTGCCACGATCCGTCAGCCGTCCAACCACCGTCGACTGGCAATGAAATGCCATTGACAAAACCCGACTTGCTTGCATCGCACAACCATGCAATGGCTTGAGCAATGTCGTCAGGTCGTGCAAAACGACCCATTGGAACATGGTTGGTGATGTCCTCGTCCGAGTAACTCCCGCCTGCTTGATCTTTGTGATCCATTTCGGTTTTGACCCAGCCTGGGCAAACCGCATTCACGCGAACACCTTTTGCTCCCCACTCAACCGCAAGAGTGCGCGTCAAACCAATAAGCCCGTGCTTGCTCGCGTTATATGCAGATCTGTCAGCAACACCCTGCATGCCAGCGACTGACGCAACATTGACCACGGCCCCAGAACCTGCATCAACCATCACTTTGCCAAAAGCTTTGGCAAGCAAGAAGGGTGCAACAAGATTTACATCAATCACTTTGCGATAGAGATCAGCTGGTGTATCGAGTGC
>WLKU01000018.1 GCA_009701105.1 Actinomycetota bacterium
AAGTGTTTGATCGCGCCGATGAAGTGGTGATTGATCGCGAAGAAAATCGTCACCTCGCTTTCGGACTCGGCATTCATCGTTGTCTTGGATCAAACTTGGCGCGACTTGAGTTGCGAGTAGCCGTTGAGGTGTTTATTGCGCGATTTCCCCAGTTTGACCTAGCAAATGCTGATGCAGTGACGTGGAGCCTTGGCCAAGTGCGTGGCCCACGCAAGTTGCCGGTGCGTATTGTGCAACGCTCGTAATTAGTGACCAACTCTCAACCCCCACATTCCATCGATCTGGATGGGCTTAACCCCGATCAACGCGATGCCGTGCTGCACCCAAGCGGCCCATTACTTGTTGTAGCTGGCGCTGGCTCGGGCAAAACTCGCGTACTCACGCAACGCATTGGGCATCTCATTGCAACGGGCACGCACCCGATGCACATCTTGGCAATCACGTTTACCAACAAGGCGTCGCAAGAAATGCGCGAGCGAGTGGCGGCAATTGTTGGGCCAGTGGCCAGGCAGATGTGGGTAAGCACATTCCATGCTGCGTGTGTGCGTATTTTGCGTGCGCAAGCCGAGCACATTGGCTATCCAAAAACATTTTCGATTTATGATCAGAGCGACTCAACGCGCTTGGTGGGGTATTGCATTCGTGATTTGGGCCTCGACCCAAAGCGTTTTACACCGCGCGGTGTGCAAGCACGCATCAGCCTCTGGAAAAATGAATTGGTTATCCCGCATGATGCAGCATCGTTGGTTGACAACACGATCGACGCAAAGTATGTCGATGTGTATCGCGAATATCAAAAGCGTTTAGAGCGCGCTGGCGCAATGGACTTTGATGACTTGTTGACCAACACGGTGCGGCTGTTTCGCCAACACCCCGACGTATTGCGCACATACCAAGAGCGTTTTAAGCATATTTTGATTGACGAATACCAAGACACCAACATGGCGCAAAACGAGATCGTGCTATTGCTGGGTGCACTGCACCACAACGTGTGTGTGGTGGGCGACACCGACCAGAGTGTGTATCGCTTTCGCGGAGCTGACTTTCGGAACATCATGCAATTTGAAAATGCGTTTCCCGAAGTAACAACAGTGGTGTTGGCGCAAAACTATCGCAGCACGCAAACCATTCTGGACGCGGCAAACGCCGTCATCACGAACAATGTTGATCGCAAGCCCAAAGATCTGTGGACCGACTTGGGCAAGGGTGAAAAAGTTATTCGTTTTTATGCCGACGACGAGTTTGGCGAAGCCAACTGGGTTGTCAATCGGCTCAAAGAGGTGCACGACTCTGAGCATCGCCCTTGGAGTGATTTTGCGATTTTTTACCGAACCAATGCACAAAGTCGTGTGCTGGAAGAGTCGCTTATCCATCGCGGTGTGACCTACAAAGTGATTGGTGGCACCAAGTTTTATGATCGCCGCGAAGTGAAAGACGCACTTGCGTATTTGCGATTGTCGTACAACACGCTAGACGAGGTGAGCCTCAAGCGAATTTTGAATGTGCCAAAGCGTGGCATTGGTGACACGACCATTGGCAAAGTTGATGTGTATGCCAACGAGTGCGGCATCTCATTTGCTCTTGCACTGCGCAAGGCAGCCGACGCTGGCGTGGGTGCTGCTGCTCTGCGCGGAATCACAGCATTTAATCAACTGATTGACGAGTGTCAGGCGCTTTTATCTGAAGGCCCAAGCGCGGTATTGCGGCACGCACTGAATGCTGGCGGATACATGAGTGAATTGAAGGCCGAAAATACGGTGGAGTCGGCTGGGCGCGAAGAGAACATCAACGAATTGATTGGTGTTGCTGCCGAATTTACTCAAGTTGACGAATTTCTGGAGCAGGTTGCGCTCGTTGCCGACACCGACCAACTGGATTCGGATAATCACGTCACGTTGATGACGTTGCACTCTGCCAAAGGTCTCGAGTTTCCAGTGGTGTTCATCGTCGGTGTGGAGGAAGGAATCTTCCCTCACAACCGAGCGCTCAACGACCCTGTCGAATTGGAAGAAGAACGGCGACTGGCGTATGTAGGGATCACGCGCGCGAAAGAACAACTCGTGCTCAGTCATGCATGGAGCAGAAGTTTGTATGGATCGACTCAGTACAACCCACCGTCCAGATTCTTGAGCGAGATTCCCGACGAGTTGATTCAGCGAGAAGGCAGCGTCGACTCCGGTGCGGACTCCGAGCGGTACAGCTTTCGTTCGCACGCCGATCGCGGCTATGCGCCGCAGCAACGCCTCAATCGCAACAACACCAATGTTGCGCCTGTATCAACCGCGCAGCAACAAGATGCCAATCACGGGTTTCGCATTGGTGACGACATCGAGCACCCAACATTTGGCGAAGGTGTGATCATCGAGATTCGTGGCTCGGGTGAAAAAGCGGAGGCAACAATTCGTTTCCGATTGGTGGGCACCAAGCACCTCTCGCTGGCGTGGGCCCCGCTCAAAAAATCAAACTAACAAAAGCTTGTGCTTACGGTTTTAATCGTTCAAATCAATGAGCAGAGTTCTCTGACCTTCGACGATCGGCGTGACATCGCTCGGTTTTTGTAATTGATCAACCTGCAGAGTTCGGCCTTCGCAATCGGTGAAGGTATGCGATTGTTTGACTTGCGCGACTAAGCATTCCGAACTTCTGTCAGCAGGGTATGCGTAGTACACCTGCCAGCCCTTGAGAGGATCGGTGCCGTTGTGCTCGATGACGATCGATCGCTTGCCGTTGACGTCACGCAAATCTGGATACAGAATCGGGCCATTTTTAGCGATCGATTCGGCGACGTCGGTGACCTGACCCACCACAAAAGTGCGGTCGCCCAGAACCACCTGTCGCTCACTGCGGTTTGTGGCAAATGTCGCCATCAACCACGTGATCCCAAAAAGAACCACAAAAAAGAGGAGCCCTCCCGCAATTGGCAAAACCGCACGAGCAAGTGGGGAGCGCAGGCGTATTTCCATGCTTCTAGTGTGGCCGATTGGCAAGTGGTATCCGCCGTTTTGCGGGTTGGAATAGGTCACTGTCGAGGGCGTAAGGTTCTGTAGTCGTGAAACGTCCTTACCGAGTTGTTGTGGCCAAGCCAGGCCTAGATGGCCATGATCGTGGCGCCAAGACGATCACGCGCGCCCTTCGTGACCACGGCTTTGAAGTGATTTACACGGGTCTGCACCAGTTGCCAGAACAGATTGCCGAAACCGCACTGCAAGAAGATGTGGACGCTGTTGGGTTGTCGTTGTTGTCTGGTGCGCATCTGACTTTGTTTCCGCGAGTGATGGAAGAACTGCGTGCGCGCGATCTTGGAGACGTGCTTGTTTTTGGAGGAGGAGTAATTCCTGATGCCGACGCAATTGCGTTGCGCAATCAAGGTGTTGGAGAAATATTTGGGCCAGGAACTTCGCTCAAAGAAATTGCAACATGGCTTGAGCAAGTGCTCGATGCTCGAGAACAATAAACGCAAGAACTACAAACGCGATAATTAATGAAAGTAGAGCAATGGATCTTTTTGAATATCAAGGCAAACAGTATTTTGCCAAGTACAACATCCCGGTATCTGCAGGTGGAGTAGCAACAACTGTCGATGAAGCCGTATCGGTTGCATTGACTGCAAAGTACCCAGTTGTGGTGAAAGCTCAGGTACAAGTTGGTGGACGCGGCAAAGCTGGCGGAATCAAATTGGCCAATGACGAAGCCGAAGTGCGCTTGCACGCCAAAAATATTTTGGGCATGGACATCAAGGGCCATGTTGTGAAGCGCGTGTGGGTAGAACACGCATCGGATATTGCCGAAGAGTATTACGCGTCGTTCACACTCGATCGCGCAGCAAAGCAACACTTGTTGATGTTGAGTGCCCAAGGTGGTGTCGAGATTGAAGATGTTGCCGCAAAAGATCCAACTGCAATTGTCAAGTTGCACATCAACCCAATTGATGGGCTCTCACTCGCAACTGCGCATCGTGCATGTGTCGACGCCAAGATTCCTGCCAAAGCACTCGACGGCGTGGCCGACATGCTCGTCAAGTTGTACAACTGTTTCACTCAAGGCGACTGTGACTTGGCAGAGATCAATCCATTGATTTTGAAACCAACCGGCGAGATCCACGCGCTCGATGCCAAAGTGTCGCTGGATGTCAATGCATCGTTCAGGCATCCAGAGTGGGCCGAATATGCAGCAACCGAAGAGTTGGATGCACGCGAGCAACTTGCACGCGAAAAAAATCTGCAATACATCGGTTTGGACGGCACGGTTGGCATCATCGCCAATGGTGCAGGTTTGGCAATGAGCACACTCGATGTTGTTAATCAGGTTGGTGGATCGGCTGCAAACTTCCTTGACATCGGTGGCGGCGCAAATGCCGAGTTGATGACGGCAGCGCTTGAAGTGATCAACTCTGACCCCAAGGTCAAGAGTATTTTGATCAATATTTTTGGTGGCATCACCCGTGGTGAAGAAGTTGCCAAGGGAATCGTTGAGGCAGTGAAGCGAGTTGCCTTGCGCGCACCAATTGTTATTCGTCTCGATGGCACGAATGCCGACGAAGGTCGAAAGATCCTTGCTGATGCGGGAATTCCCGAATCACAACTCACCAGTCGACCAACAATGCTCGAAGCCGCTCGCGCCGCTGTCGAGATGGCCAAGTAGGAGAACGAATCATGGCAATTTTTGTAGATCAAAATACGAAAGTCATTGTGCAGGGTTTGACGGGAGGCCAAGGGCGTTTTCATGGCCTGCGCAACAAGGCATACGGCACCCAAGTTGTTGGTGGTGTCACGCCAGGAAAAGCCGGACAAGACGTAGAGGGAATTCCTGTGTTTGATTCGGTCGCCGATGCTGTTGCGGCTACAGGAGCAAACGCATCGTTCATTGCAGTGCCACCAAAAGCGGCACCAGCAGCAATTCTTGAAGCAGCCCGCGCAGGAATTGGTTTTGTTGTCTGCATCACCGAGGGTGTGCCGGCGCAAGACGAAGCTCGCGTGTTTGCCACGCTGCAGCGTGACTATCCCGCCACGCGGTTGCTCGGCCCAAACTGCCCAGGAATTATTAGCCCGGGTAAATGCAACATCGGAATTACTGCAGGCGAAATTGCGCAACTGCCAAGTGCGAGCGGACCGAACGTTGGAATTGTTTCTCGCTCTGGAACTCTCACGTATCAAGCGCTCTACGAGTTGAAGCAGCAGGGCATCGGTGTCAGCACATGTGTCGGTATTGGTGGTGACCCAGTGCCAGGCACTTCGTTTGTCGACTGCCTCGCACAGTTTCAGGCAGATCCTGAAACACATGCAATCATCATGATTGGCGAGATCGGTGGTTCAGCCGAGGAAGAAGCTGCAGAGTTCATCACCAATCATGTGACCAAGCCGATGAGCGCATACATCGCAGGTGTAACTGCGCCTGCCGGCAAAAAGATGGGCCATGCTGGCGCCATTGTGTCCGGTGGCAAGGGCACGGCACAGGGAAAGATGGACGCATTGCGCGCGGCTGGCGTGCAGATTGGTTTGAATCCAACCGAAGCCGGAATACTCATGGCGGAGATCGTTCGGACAATACGCTCTTAGTAAATGAATCGCGAACAATCATTGAGGTATCTGCCAGGCCTTGACGGTCTGCGTGCGGTCGCGGTAATCGCTGTGATTTTGTATCACGCTAATAAGAGTTGGCTGAGTGGTGGCTTCCTCGGCGTCGAAGTATTTTTTGTCATCAGCGGTTATTTGATCACGATGCTGCTGATTAATGAGTCACAGGAAAATGAAAAGATCAATTTCAGAGCGTTCTGGATACGTCGAGCGCGAAGGTTGTTACCTGCATTATGGACTCTTCTGATTGGTGTCACGACGTATTGCGCATTGTTCGAGCGCGACACGCTTGGAAACCTGCGCGGCGATGTCATAGCTGCAGTTGTTTATGGCTTCAACTGGTTTCAGATCTGGGTTGGCACCTCATATTTCAGCGCATTTGGTTTTGTGCCGCTTCGACACCTGTGGTCGCTGGCAGTTGAAGAGCAGTTTTATTTGGTGTGGCCGGTATTGATTGCTGTAGTGCTCAAGGTATTTGGCCGTAAACCATTGCTGTTGGGGACTCTGTTTTTTGCCGCATCCATTGCGGTATCCATCTATGTTGCAAAAACGTTTGAGCCTGGTGCAAGTGGTTCGGTGCTTGAAACTCCAGATCATTACATTGCAATCTTTGGGCATGCTGTTTCAAAAGTAGATTTTTTATTTTTGGGCACACTTGGACGATCGGGTGGTTTGCTGATTGGCTCCGCACTAGCTTTTTGGTGGAAGCCTTCAATGTTTAATAACGATCACCCAACGTCAGAGCGCCACATTGTGTCTGTTGTTGGGTGGGTGGGCGTACTTGGGCTTGGCGCAATGTTGTGGAATTTCCACGATGTCGTTGAAGGTGGCGTCGATGGCGGCACGAGTGGCTACGCGCCGTTATTCCAAGGTGGTTTTCTTCTTGTTGGGCTTGCGAGTATCGCAATCATTGCGGCGGCGGTGCACCCACACACGTTGTTGGCAACACGAGTCCTTGGTAACCCAATATTGGTGTACATCGGTCAGCGGTCGTATGGCCTGTACCTATTTCATTGGCCGATCTTTCAGTTTTATCGACAATTTGCTGGTCGGGGGCTCAACGTCATCGAGTTCGTATTGCTGTTTGCACTTGCACTTGTCGTTACCGAAGTTTCATATCGGTTCATTGAGATGCCAGTGCGCTCTGGAGGCCTTCGTGAAGCGTGGGGCAAGTTTCGCCATTCACGACTCGAGTCGGACAGGGAAAAACGACAGGGCATCATTGCCATTGGCGTCGTTGTTGCAGTCGTACCAATTTTTGCATTGGTGAGCCTCGCAACTGCACAAGTCAAGTTGGACGACATCGGTCAGAGCCTTGCCGACGGAGAGAGCGGTGTTGTCAATGTGATGTCAAGTACGACTACGGTCGCCGCAAGCCAGACCACTGTTGCTGGCATTACTTCTGATACCTCGGTGAATGCACCGCAAACAACCACACTGGATGGACAGGTCATCGAGATTATTGCAATAGGCGACTCGGTGATGCTCGGTGCTGCCAACGTGCTCACCGAACGCGGAATCACGGTAGATGCGCTGAAGAGCAGACCATTTCGTCAGGCACTCGAGATTGGTAATTACCTCAAGTCGGTAAATCGGCTTGGCGAGATTGTGATTATTCACCTCGGCACAAATAACTATGTTGATCAAAAGACATTGGATGAGATCATGGTTCCCTTGGCCGATGTAGACACCGTTGTGTTTGTGACAAATCATGTGCCAAGCAAAAAGTGGGAAGAACCAAACAACCTGTTGCTTCGTTCTATGCCCGACCAATATGGCAATGTCAAGATCCTTGACTGGTACACAATTGCAGTAGCGCATCCAGAATATTTATATGGAGACAAAATTCACCTCAACCCAGAAGGTCAGGCTGTGTATGCCGACCTGATCATGCAAGCAATAGGAAAGTAGTGTTTCAGTCATGACATCTTCAGCAAAATCACCAGTACGAGTAACTGTTACCGGAGCAGCCGGACAAATTGGATACAGCCTGCTGTTTCGAATTGCATCGGGCGCAATGCTTGGTGCTGATACTCCAGTGATTTTGCAATTGCTTGAAGTAACTCCTGCACTTGGTGCGCTTGGCGGAGTGAAAATGGAGTTGGACGACTGTGCGTTTCCAAACCTCGTCGACGTAGTGATGACCGACGACCCAAACATTGCGTTTGGTGACACTGATATTGCCTTGCTCGTTGGTGCGATGCCACGCAAGGAAGGCATGGAGCGCAGTGATTTGCTGTCGGCAAATGGTGGCATCTTTAAGCCTCAGGGTGCGGCCATCAGCGCCAATGCCAAGAAGAACATCAAAGTGTTGGTCGTTGGTAACCCAGCCAACACCAATGCCGCAATTGCAATGCATAATGCCAAGAACATTGACCCACGTCAGTTCACTGCCATGACACGCCTCGACCACAATCGCGCGATTAGTCAGTTGGCACAACGCGTTGGGCGCCCTGTTTCATCAATTAAAAAGATGACCATCTGGGGTAATCATTCGACGACACAGTACCCAGACTTGTTTCATTGCGAAGTTGACGGCAAGAATGCTGCACAACTCGTCAATGATCAGACATGGGTTGAAGAAACGTATATTCCAACGGTTGCAAAGCGCGGCGCAGCAGTGATCAAGGCTCGCGGATCTTCGTCGGCAGCAAGTGCAGCGAATGCGGCAGTAGACCATATTCGTTCATGGGTGTTAGGGACACCGGCTGGCGACTGGGTTTCCATGTCGGTGCCATCCGACGGTAGCTACGGCGTACCGCAAGGCGTGATGTCATCTTTTCCTTGCGTTTGCGAAAATGGTGAGTACAAAATTGTGCAAGGCCTCGAGATTGATGCGTTTAGCCGCACACGTATTGACGCCTCTGTTGCCGAACTCATCGAAGAGCGCGATGCTGTGCGAGAGCTTGGCTTGATCTAAAACTTGAGTTAGCCCGAGGTTTGGGAGAGTGCTGCTCTGGTGTCGGCGCGCGAGCGAGTGCAACCAAGTGGGTCTTGTTTTACTAGTTTTTTCAACTCTTTAGTGGGTGAGATCTGCTCACCTTTACGCCACGCATTCAAATATTTTTGTGGCCAAATCTCTCCCTGCAACAAAAATGCTTCAACCACAGGACACACACGCGATATTCCTAAATGTGTGTGGCACCTGGTGGTGCGGGCATTGCCCGATGAGCCCATAACGCCAATCCAATCGCCAGCACTGACACGCTGACCTCTCGCAACTTTTACTCTGCCGAGGTGGGCGAAGTAGTAGCGCACGTTGTCGTCTCCAACAAGGGTGATCGTCTTGCCGCCGCGGGTGCCAGGAGCATCAAGTTCTTTCACCCATTTGTCGATTGTGCGCGTTTGGGTGATCGTGCCTTCAGTTGGTGCGAGCACATGGGCGTAACAACCCTCTACGTCGACAGCAGGGTAGTCAATGTGATCGCGTGGATAGTTGACTGCAACTTTAGAGAATGGAAAAACATAGAGCACAGGAGACTCATCGTCCGCGACCAGACTCTGTGCAGGAATGAGGAGCGTGGCAATTGCGACAATAATCATCGCTTTATAAATCTCATTGATGCGTGGCTTCAAGCGCATACTTGCGATCGTAGTGTGGCGGCGCCAAATGTTACGGTTGATCTATGAAGAGAAAATTTTTTATCGATACAGATACCGCAAGTGATGATGCTGTTGCTCTGATCATCGCACTGCGCCACGGAGACATAGATGTGGTTGGCATTGGTGTAGTTGCCGGCAATGTGCCACTTGAGATGGGTGTACAAAACGCTTTGTACACACGCGAATTGTGCGGGTCAAGCGCACCTGTTTATGTTGGTGCAGCCAAGCCACTTGTGCGAGAGCTGCGTACCGCTCAGTTTGTGCACGGCACGGATGGCATGGGGGATATCGGACTTGACCTTAAGGGAAGACAGCCAAATGTTGGTGATGCAGTTGACGAATTAATCAAGTCGGCGCGCGAGTTTGATGGAGTACTTGAACTGGTGACGCTTGGACCGCTGACAAATATCGCGCTGGCGCTTAGAAAAGATCCGAGCATTGCAACCAAGATCAAACGTTGTGTGGTGATGGGCGCAGTTGCCGACCACATCGGAAACGTCACACCAGTTGCAGAGTTCAATATGTGGGTCGATCCAGAAGCCGTAGATGTGGTGTTGCAATCTGGAATGAACCTTGAGTTTGTTGGCTGGGACATCTCGCGTAAGTTTGCAGTAATTACGCCTGCAGAATCAACAATGTTGCGGGCAATGGACACGCCATTTGCAACATTTACTATCGACATTCAACGAGTGCTTGAAAAGTTTTGCGCAAACGAAACGCACCTTGCGGGGTTTGATTTGCCAGATCCAATCGCAATTGCATACGCCATCAACTCGAGCGTGGCTGATGAAGTGCGCGAGATGCACCTCGTTGTCGAAACTCAATCTCCAGCGACTGAAGGCATGGTGGTGATGGACACGCTTGGTGTATTGCATCAGACACCAAATGCGCTCGTAGTAACAAGCGCGAGACATGATGTGTTTATGTCGATGCTGATGGATGCGCTTGAAGCATGAGTAATCATTCGCCTCTCGAGAAAGCATTTGTGCAACTGGGTGTCACCACTCGAAATGGACATGACGAGTCGGTGCACTATGGGGCAGTAGTTGGTTTGGCGCGAGATGGGTCAATTGAATTCGCCCTTGGCGATCCAACGACCATCGTGTATCCGCGGTCGTCTACTAAACCGATTCAGGCAACAGCGATGGTGGCAAGCGGACTCGACTTGCCTCCACGCTTACTGGCACTTGTGTGCGCAAGCCACGATGGATCGCCGATGCATCTTGCCGCAGCACGCGAAATCTTGGCCACTGCTGGTTTAACAGAAGATGACTTGAGTAACACCAAGGACTATCCGCTCGATGATGATGCAGCGGCAGAGGTGCTGCGCGGTGGCGGAGTGAAAACAAGGTTGCAAATGAACTGTTCGGGTAAGCACTCGGGAATGCTTGCCACGTGTGTGCACAATGGCTGGTCGCATGATGAGACCTATCTGCACGAGTCGCATCCATTGCAACAGCGCATTACGCAGATGGTGCCAGAGCTGAGCGGCGAAGAGGCAGCCTTTATTGGCATTGACGGTTGTGGTGCGCCAGCCCACGCCATGTCGCTCACCGCACTTGCGCGCGTCTTTCGCACCGTGGTGATGTCGGACCCAACAAGTGCACCGGGCAAAGTTGCCCATGCAATGCGCAGTCATCCAGAGATGGTGGGTGGGTCGACTCGTGACGTCACATTGCTCATGCAAGGCGTGCCAGGGCTGCTTGGCAAAGATGGCGCAGAGGGTGTATTTGCGGTTGCGATGCCCGATGGGCGAGCAGTTGCCCTCAAGATTGCAGATGGAGCAAATCGTGCGCGTCCGCCAATGATGAAAGCAGCGTTAGAAGCGCTTGGTATCGACACATCACGAGTAGACCCAAAAGCCTTTGACTCGACGATCTATGGACACGGCAAGCCAGTTGGCAGCGTGCGTATCACAGCAACGCTGTGACTAGCGATTAATTATTAGCCCTCGTAATACGAGTCAGCGATTGTGAGCGCCTGATCGATGATCGCAATTCCCTCGCGTACTTCGTCTGCAGAGATGGTGCACGGTGGCACAACATGCATGCGGTTGAAGTGTGCGAATGGCCAGAGGCCTTCTTTCTTGCACGCTGCAGCGATGTCAAGCATTGGCTTGGCATCGGCGCCAGCGGCATTAAACGGAACGAGAGGCTTGCGTGTTTCGCGGTTGCGTACGAGTTCAATTGCCCAAAACACACCAAGTCCTCGCACTTCACCAATTGATGGGTGCTTTGCCTTGAGTTTTTCGAGTTCGGGACCAATGACGGTTGCACCGATGTTCTTGGCGTTTTCCACAATCTTTTCTTCCTTAAAGATGTTGATGGATGCAACTGCAGATGCACACGCGAGTGGGTGTCCGCTGTAGGTGAGTCCGCCTGGGTATGCGCGATCCTTGAACGAATCAGCGATTTTTTGGCTGATGATCACACCACCGAGTGGGATGTAACCAGAGTTGACACCCTTTGCAAAGGTGATCAGGTCAGGCACAACATTCCATTTGTTGACAGCGAACCATTCGCCGCAACGACCAAAACCGGCCATCACTTCGTCACACAACATAACGATGCCGTAGCGATCACAAATATCTCGCACGCCCTGCAAGTAACCGTCTGGTGGAACGAGGATGCCGTTGGTGCCGACAACTGATTCCAGTGCGATCATTGCGATGGTGTGTGGACCTTCGACCATGAGCGTGTCTTCAAGATGTTGCAGTGCACGTTGACATTCTTCTTTTTCGTTTGACGAATGAAAGGCAGAGCGATAGGCGTATGGTCCCCAAAATTTGACGATGCCAGCAGTTCCTGTCTCGTTTGGCCAACGTCGTGGGTCGCCAGTCATTGCAATAGCAGTACTCGTTGAACCGTGATACGAGCGGTATGTCGACATCACTTTCTGGCGTCCAGTGTGTAAGCGAGCCATACGTACTGCGTTTTCCACTGCTTCTGCGCCACCGTTGGTGAAGAACACCATGTTGAGGTCGCCAGGTGCAAGTTCGGTGATCAGTCGTGCAGCTTCGGATCGTGACTCGTTAGCAAATGGGGGAGCAACGGTGCACAACTTGCCTGCTTGTTCTTGAATCGCTGCAACAAGTTTTGGATGTTGGTGACCAATGTTGAGGTTGACGAGTTGGCTTGAAAAGTCGAGGTACTTTTTGCCAGTCGAATCCCAGAAGTAACTGCCAAGGCCACCAGTAATTTCAACCGGATTGAGAGTGCCTTGTGCTGACCACGAGTGAAATACGTGGGCGCGGTCGTCGAGGTATGCCTGTGTCTTTGTTGCTTCAAGTGTCATGACAACAGCCTAATCTGCGGGAATTACGAGTTGAGAGTTGCCACAACCCGCTTGTGTAATTGTGGCCATGCTCCTGCCAAGCCGGCGTGCAGCGAGAAAGTCTCCACTTTGTCGAGCGTCACCCATTGCAGATCTTCCGATTCGGCATTGGCAGCGAATGCTCCCGCATCGCTATTGGTATGTGCAATCACGGTGTCGTAGCGCCATGGGCCATGGTCGTCACTAAATACATCGCGCACGAAATAGTCATCACTATTAATGCCAGCTTCTTCTGCGGCTTCGCGACCAGCGGCAGTTACGGAATCTTCGTGACTATCGAGTGCGCCTCCTGGTAGCGCCCAAGTGCCACCACCGTGAGTCCATGCAGCACGCAGTTGCAACAACACGTGCGGCTCAGACATGTCGAGGCGAATGAGTAACAGACCGGCAGCGCCATGGAGTCCCCAATGTTTATGACCGCATGAGCACATCACCCATCCGTCGCCGTCTCGAAAAGCCATGGGTCAGATCGTAGTTTCGGTTGTGGCCTGAGCCTCTAGGCGTGCATTTGCTCTTGCAGTGGCACGCGCAGTTGCTTGAGCCGCGGTGATCTCGGCATGGTGGGCATGACACAACACCTCTAGGCCGCCTCGACCTGTGGCATCGGGCTGCAAGTGGTGATGGCACCCTGGCCCATAACCCTTGCCATCGCGGGGTTCGATGTGATTGACCTCGCAGTCGCGCCGTGCTGCGGTGCAGCCAACACGGATGCAGTGGTATTTGGCTCGGCGTTTTGCAGATGAGCGAGCAAATCTCCAGATGTGTTCGCGTTGCCAGGTGCGACCACATTTGTCTGAGCACCAAGTAGTGCGTCGCTTACCTGTAATTATTTCGTTACACCAGTGGCAGCGCCCAATTTCTCCTTGCCATTTGGTCAGTGGGCACGTGATGCGCTCGGCAACGAGCGGCGGCAACTCGAGTTTGTTAACTGCGTGTTTCGTTTGCTTGCGTTGGGTAGCCATGGGCGTTCATAAACAATAACAATCCCGAAACATTTTGTAGACACAGTCGAAATATTGCTCTCCTAATCTCTTTTGCGTTCGGCTGCAATGGCGCCTCTGGACGCGTCTGTATTTCTGTGGCAACTCAACCGTTGTCCTTACCCGAATGGAGAGAAGTATGAAGTTTTTACTCGAAACACCCGATCCGGTCACTGTGCTTGGCCAACAGGTCAGTTTGATGTGGATTGTGATTGGTGCTGCGCTCGTTATTTTCATGCAGGCAGGTTTTGCGCTTGTTGAAACTGGAATGACTCAAGCAAAAAATGCAGCACACGTTGTGAGTACCAACTTTGTAATTTTTGGACTCGGGTTTATCGGGTTCTATCTTGTTGGATTTGCATTTTCATTCGGAGGGTTTAGCTATTCCGCTTTTGGAATGGATGCACCAGTTGGGTCTGCGTTGCTCGGTAGTGGCGACTGGATCTTTTTATGGAAGGGCGGTTGGGCCCTGTCTGGCAGCGCAGTAACTCCAGCAGTCGTTGGCTTCTTTTTGTACATGGTTGCGTTCATGGACACTGTCGCCACTATTCCAACCGGTTCGATGGCCGAGCGTTGGAAATGGAACAGTTTTGTGGGCTGGGGTTTTTTCTGTGGCGCTATCTACTATCCGATCATTGCTGCGTGGACGTGGGGCGGTGGCTGGTTGGCAAAAACCTGGAGCTCCATGTCATTGGGCGCCGGCTACGTCGACTTTGCAGGTTCTGGTGTTGTGCACGCAGTAGGTGGTGTAGCAGCATTTACAGGAGCAATTGTGTTGGGGCCACGCATTGGAAAGTTTGGTGCAGACGGCAAGCCGCGCACGATTGCTGGCCATCACGTGCCAATGGCGATGCTCGGAACATTCATTTTGTTGTTCGGATGGTTTGGCTTTAACGCAGCCAGCACATTTGCAGCAACCGATGTGCAGTTTGCTGTAGCAGCGGTGAACACTGCAATCGCTGGCGCGTTTGGTTCGGTCACTGCGATGTTGTACATCACTCGCAAAACTGGCAAACCAGATCCGGGCATGATGATTAACGGCATGCTTGCGGGTTTGGTTGCAATAACGGCAGCATGCGCATTTATTGCACCGTGGGCCGCTGCCGTGATTGGAATACTCGCAGCAATTTTGATTATCGAATCGGTGTACTTTTTTGAGCGCCGCGGTATTGATGATCCTGTTGGTGCAATCTCGGTTCACGGCGTTGGTGGTCTTTTCGGAACGCTGAGCGTGGGCATTTTTGCCAACGGAACTTACGGTGCGGGTTGGAATGGGTCGGCAAGCGAGGGAGTGAAAGGCGTTATCAAGGGCGACTGGGGTCAGCTAGGTGCCCAGGCTGTTGGTGCTGTCACCATCGTCATCGTCTGCGGCACGATTTCGTACGCATTCTTTGCATTGCAGAACAAGTTCACCAAGGGCGGTATTCGTTCAAAGGCC